>JAAFIJ010000159.1 GCA_013298675.1 Rhodobacterales bacterium
CGCCGCGCCATTCACCGGCACCCCAGCGAAAGCGCCGTTCAGATCCACCAGATGCACCCATGTGCAGCCGGCGTTTTGAAAGCTGAGCGCCTGGGCTGCGGGGTCGGTGCCAAAGACGGTGGCCGCCGACATCTCGCCACGCAGCAGGCGGACGCAATTGCCGTCTTTGAGATCGATTGCCGGGTACAGGATCATCGTTTGGCCTCACTGTCGTTTATCCGCCTGCCTTAGAGCGACAGTACGGACTTGCCAAGTGGGTGGGGCGGAAAATCAATTTGGCCTATGGACCCTACGTCACAGTTGCGTTTTGTTTGGTTTATTTATGAAACTCGTGGCAGCTTTAAGGGGAGGAAGACTATGTTCAAGAAAATTATCCTAACTGCGGCGTTGACCTTGGGTGCAACGGCAGCGTTTGCCGGCGATCCTGTCGAAGGCGTTTGGAAAACCAAGGCCGATGACAACGGCAATTTTGGCTATGTTGAAGTAAAGCCGTGTGGGCCTGCGTTCTGCGGTGTGTTGATCAAGTCGTTTGACAGCAACGGTGCGGAAATGGCCAGCGACAACATTGGCAAACAAATTATCTGGGACATGGTTGCCTATCCGGACGGTCTTTATGACGACGGGAAAGTTTGGTCGCCAGATCGCAACAAAACCTATAGCTCTGACATGACGCTGACCGGTGACAAGCTGGCAGTGCGGGGATGTGTTTTGGGGATTTGCCGCGATGGCGGGACCTGGAGCCGCGTAAAGTAAAAATGCGCATGGATCGGGTCGCGCGGGTTGCGCGGCCCGACTATCCGGTGCCATGGGGGGCCGGAAATGAGCATTGCAAACTGGTTTAGGTTGGGGCTGCTTTCCATACTGTGGGGAGGGTCGTTTCTTTTTGTAGAAATCGCGCTTACGGAGTTGCCACCCTTAAGCGTGGTGTGGCTTAGAGTCAGTTTGGCGGCAGTTGTCCTTGGTGCGGTGCTGTGGTTGAGGGGCCTCGGCTTTCCAAAAGGGCGGCCGGTTTGGGCGGCGCTTTGTGTGATGGGCCTGCTGAATAATGCCATCCCGTTCAGCCTGTTCGTCTATGCGCAAAGCCAGATCACCGGCGCGCTTGCGTCGATCCTGAACGCGACGACCCCATTGTTTGCGGTCCTGGTGGCGCATTTTGCCACCTCGGACGAAAAACTGTCGTTGCGCAAAGCTTTGGGGCTGTTGTTCGGGCTTTTAGGCGTGATGGTGACGGTTGGCAGTACCCGTGCAGGCCCGGTGTTACCTGTTTTGGCCTGCCTTGGCGCGGCACTATCCTATGGTTTCGCCGGGGTCTGGGGGCGACGGTTTCGCGGCCTGGGAGTGGCCCCCCTTTCTGCGGCCTATGGGCAGTTGGTCTGTTCAACCATGATGCTATTGCCGTTGTGGACGTTTGTTGATCGTCCTTGGACGATGTCTTTGCCTCATGCCCCTGTTTTGGGCGCGGTGATCGGCATTGCTGTGTTTTCTTCGGCGTTGGCTTATCTGATTTACTTTCGATTGCTGGCAGAGGCGGGCGCGACCAACTTGTCCCTCGTAACCTTTGTCATCCCGATCAGTGCAACGTTTTTGGGCTGGCTGGTGTTGGCAGAGACCTTGTTGCCGCGTCATGTCGCAGGCTTTGCCTTGATTGGCTGTGGGTTGCTGGCGATTGATGGGCGCTTGTTTGCGCGGCGCAAATGACCGGTCGGCCGCCAACCGATGCCGAATGGCAGGGGCTTTGTGTGCGCAGCGTTTCGACACAGTTCTATGCGGTGAAAACCACGGGGATCATCTGCAAATCAGGGTGTCCGGCACGCCAACCAAATCGTGAAAATGTATTGATGTTCAGCGCGCTGCAAGACGGAATTGATGCAGGATTTCGCTTATGTAAGCGGTGCCGGCCCGGAGGTGCAATCAAAGGCTTAGCCGAAAACTGACCAGCCCGTCGCTTTGGTCAAAGCCTCTATAGCTTCGGTGCCCAGTTTGGAATTTCCTTGCGCATTCAGTCCTGGCGACCACACCGCGATAGACGCTTTGCCTGGTGCAATCGCCAGAATGCCGCCGCCCACGCCCGACTTGCCCGGCAAACCCACACGGTAAGCAAATTCGCCAGACCCGTCATAGTGACCGCACATCATCATTAGCGCATTGATCCGGCGCACGCGCGCAGGTGACACAAGGCGCGGGCATCCCGCCGCCCCAAGCAAAAACCGGCCCGCGCGCGCCAACTGCGCGGTGGTCATTTCCACTGCGCATTGATGCACATAGGTGCCGATGGTCAGGGCGGTCGGGTTGCGCATATTGCCCATGGCGGCCATGAACTCTGCCAAAGCAATATTACGGTGCGATGTCGCTTGCTCTGACCGGGCCACTATTTCGTTGATGTGAATGTCTTCGTCCTCGGCCGCCGCGCGGATGAACCGCAACAAATCACCCAGAACCTCACGGGGTTTGTGGCCGCTAAGAATGGCGTCTGTGACGACAAGCGCGCCCGCATTCACAAACGGATTGCGCGGGATCCCGTTTTCTTGCTCCAGCTGCAGGATAGAGTTGAAGGCAAGCCCAGACGGTTCTCGACCGACTCTGGACCAAAGCTGATCACCCAGACGACCAAGCGCAATGGCAAGAGTGAACACTTTAGAGATGGATTGTATGGAGAAGGGCACATCGCTTGCGCCCGCCGAAAACACCTCGCCAGAGGGGAGTGCAACAGCAAGAGCAAACTGGCCCACCTCAATTTTGGCCAGTTCCGGAATGTAATTGGCAACCGTGCCGCGATCCTCGGCGATGGTCATGGCGTCAGAGATTTTGTTGATAATTTGTGCGATATCTTGCACTTAGGGTGCCCAACGCAAGAAGTTTGCGATCATTCTAAGCCCGGTTGACTGCGATTTTTCCGGGTGAAACTGAGCGCCGATCATCGTGTCCCGGCCGATCACAGCAGTTATGTCGCCGCCATAGTCACAATGGGCCAGACGCTCTGCAGTCTTTGCGACCTGAAAGTGGTACGAGTGTACAAAATACGCGTGGTCGCCAGAACTGATACCCTCTAGCACCGGATGCGGATGATCGATGATCAGATCGTTCCAGCCCATGTGTGGGACCTTTAGGGCAGTGTCCTGTGGCGCGATTTTCACAACCTCGCCGGTGACCCACGAAAATCCAGCAGTTTTTTGGTATTCATGGCCCCAACTGGCCATCATTTGCATGCCGACGCAGATACCAAAGAAAGGTCGCCCGCGCGTGGTGACCGCCTCTTCAATAGCTTCAAACAGCCCGCCATAGCTGCCCAAGGCCTGCCTGCAAGACGGAAAGGCCCCGTCTCCGGGCAGCACGATCCGGTCGGCGCGGGCGACATCCTCAGGGCGGCTAGAGACCAGAATTTTGCCTGCGCCAGTTTCTTGCGCCATGCGTTGAAAGGCTTTTTCGGCGGAATGCAGATTGCCAGAATCGTAATCGACAAGAACTGTCAGCATTGGTTGGCCCTTTGGCACGGGCAGGTTGGCCATAAGACCCGACTGCCCAACTTCAAGATTTGCGACGGACCTATAGCGCGCCCTTGGTCGAGGGAAGCACACCGGCCATGCGCGGATCAGACTCTACCGCCTGACGCAAGGCGCGAGCGACGGCCTTGAACGCGGCCTCAGCAATGTGGTGGCTGTTGATGCCATGGATAAGATCAATGTGCAAAGTGATGCCGCCATGCGTGGCAAGGGCTTGGAAAAACTCGCGCACCAATTCGGTGTCAAAAGTGCCGATCTTACCCGTTGGAAACGGCAAATT
Source organism: Rhodobacterales bacterium (assembly GCA_013298675.1). Lineage (GTDB taxonomy): Bacteria > Pseudomonadota > Alphaproteobacteria > Rhodobacterales > Rhodobacteraceae > JAAFU01. Next base: position 3,781 of record JAAFIJ010000159.1, read on the forward strand.
GCAGATCAGATAAGGCCGCGCCGACAGGTCGAGCGCGCAAGACACCTGCGTGTCGTCCATCGCAAGGCGAAAGTGGCCATAGCGGCGAATGCCCTTTTTGTCGCCCAATGCTGTGGCCAACGCTTGACCAATCGCAATGCCGCAATCTTCGACCGTATGGTGGTCGTCTATGTGCAGATCGCCCTTTGCGGTCAGGGAAATGTCGATCAGAGCATGGCGTGCCAATTGGTCAATCATATGATCAAAAAACCCTACGCCCGTATGGCTTTGGCAAGTGCCTGTGCCATCAAGATCAATTTCGACCTTAATCTCGGTCTCGTTGGTTTTGCGAAGGATCTGTGCACGGCGCATGATAGGCTCCTTTGGGTAGTTGCGGCGCTTATAGGGCCACTGGGCGGGGTTGCAAAGCAATTCAACATCGGTTGGGTGGGACGGTCAAAAGACAGGCGTAGGCTTGCAAAATGCATTGAAATTCGACACCACAGAGCCATCATAAGACGGCACTGCGCACCGACTGGCGCGTAACCGATGTTAAGGACCCTGTGCGATGATCGATTACACCTGCTTTAAGGCCTACGACATTCGCGGTCGTTTGGGGCAAGAATTGAACCCCGAAATCGCCATGCGGATTGGTCGAGCGTTTGCGCAGGTGCTGGGCGCAAAGCGGGTTGTCTTGGGGCGCGATTGCCGGTCCTCTTCGTTTGAATTGTCGCAAGCGGTGGCCGATGGCCTGATGCAAGCGGGGGTTCAGGTCCTAGACCTTGGCCTTGCGGGCACCGAAGAGATGTATTTTGCCACAACCCATTTGCAAGCGGATGGCGGGATTGAAGTCACCGCATCGCACAATCCGATGGATTATAATGGGATGAAGATGGTCTTGCGCGGTTCGGCCCCGATTGACCATTCCAACGGGCTGGCCGCGATCAAATCGCTTGCGGAAAGCGGAGCGTTTGCACCCGAGGTTGCAGGGGGATCACGCAGTGATGTCAGCGGTACGCGGGCGGCATTTGTCGAAAGGGTCCTTAGCTTTGTCGATGTTGCGGCTTTAAGGCCGATCAAGATCGTGGTGAACGCGGGCAACGGGGCGGCTGGGCCAACCTTTGATGCGATTGCCACGGCGCTGGCCGACAAGGGCGCACCGCTCGAATTTATCCGGATGCACCATGACCCTGATGGCAGCTTTCCGAACGGCATTCCGAACCCGCTTTTGTCCGAAAATCAGCCTGTTACCGCTGCGCGCGTGCTGGCCGAGGGTGCGGATATGGGCATCGCATGGGACGGTGACTTTGACCGTTGCTTTTTCTTTGACGAGGCGGGGCAGTTTGTCCCCGGCGAATATGTTGTGGGCCTGTTGGCCGAGGTGTTTGTCGCCAAAGAGCCCGGAGCGAGCATCATTCACGACCCGCGCGTGATCTGGAACACCCAAGACATTGTAGCAAGGGCAGGCGGCACGGCGATCGCCTCGCGCACTGGGCATGCTTTCTTGAAAAAGGCGTTGCGCGAAACGGGGGCGGTGTATGGCGGAGAGATGTCAGCGCATCATTATTTCCGCGACTTCATGTCTTGTGACAGCGGGATGATTCCGTGGCTTTTGGTGGCAGAGTTGATCGGGCGCACGGGCACAGGTTTGGGCACGCTTCTGCAAGAGAGGCGCGTCGCGTTTCCGTCCTCTGGTGAGATTAACTTCAAAGTGGCGGACGTCAGTGCTGCCGTTGCGGCGATAGAGGCGGCCTATGCCTCGCAGGCTGAGGGGCGTGATGAAACGGATGGGCTTAGTATGGATTTTGGGACATGGCGGTTCAATTTGCGTGCGTCCAACACCGAGCCATTGCTGCGTTTGAACGTCGAATCCCGTGGTAGGCCAGACTTGGTCAGTGACGCCGTGCACAGGATTTCAGCCCTATTGGGGGACGCGGCCGCGTCGGACCATTAGGACTGCTTTCGGGTCTAACCATTCGGTGAGTTTGACTGAGCCTTTGGGCGTTCAGGGAAAATTTGTGCCCAGAAGTTGGTTTCAAGGGTCAATGCGCGCTGTGAACAAGCGCAAGTTTTGGCGGCGCTGTTGGGCATTGTGCCAAGTCTGACGTCGGATTTGTGCGTGTCATCGGCCAACCGGGGCGCGGGCGCGGTTGAAAATGGGGATGCGTGCCGTCAATTGCCTTGGTCTGCGGGCTGTTGCTTAAGAATGCTGACCCCAGATCAAGGTCAGTTCCCTTAGATGCCGAAGTGTTCAGGCGAAGATGCTGCTTAGGCTCTGGTTCAGCCAAAACAGCCTTGATCAACAACGCTTCTTCCTGGTGCAAACGATTGAGTTCTGCGCGGACTTCCGCCAGTTTTTCCGTCAGGTAAGGGTTTGACATGAATACCTCCAGAGGATGTAAGATCTCAGTTAACGGTGCTAAGGTTAACAAGGGTTTGCGCCCCAAAAGTTATCCACAAAAATTTCTCGCCACTGCACTTTTATCGCCAAAACCAACCAACGGCGCATCCTGCCAAAGTAACAATCTATGTTAATGTAAAAGCGATCGGGAGAATTTAGCATCAACCGCGCAACACCACGCTTATTGTCCATAACTTGCGGTGCTTTGGCCCGTTGCTCCGCCGGGGCGGATGTGGCAAGAGTGCACTGAGAAACCTAGACCGATGAGTTCAGATATGAGCGATTTCGCAGCCCGTCGCACCATGATGGTCGACACCCAAGTGCGGCCCTCTGATGTCACCAAGTACCCAATCATTGCAGCTATGCTGTTGATTGAGCGTGAAAATTATGTGCCCGACACCAAAAAAGAAGCGGCATATGTTGGTGATAATCTGGATGTAGGTCATGGGCGAACCATGCTAGCGCCGCGCAGTTTTGCCAAGCTATTGGATGCGCTGTCGATTCAGCCGGGGGA
>JAAFIJ010000016.1 GCA_013298675.1 Rhodobacterales bacterium
TGAACTGTTCACCATCACTGCCGGATCACTGTCATGATCCGTGCATTCATGGTCGCCATCTGCTTCATGGCCACCTCGGCGCGGGCCGAAACGATCGTGGCCGGATTATCCGAAAACCGCGTGGCGATCACCGCGAACTTTGATGGATCAGAGCTGTTGATCTATGGCGCGGTGAAACGCGAAGAGCCTTCCCCTACAGACTTTCCCTTGGATGTGATCATCACCGTTGAGGGGCCAAGCCAGCCTCTGGTGATCAGGCGCAAAGAATGGACGGGTGGCATCTGGATCAACAGATCTTCGGTCAAGATCGATTCTGCCCCAAGTTTTTATGCCATCAACACCACCGGACCGCTGGAAAAAATCCTGTCCGGGACTGAAGATTTGCGTCACAAGATTACCATCGAAAAAGCAATTCGCGCTGTCGGCATCTCGAATGAGGCGCGCAATTCGCCAGAGTTTGTTGAGGGGCTGTTGCGCGTGCGCACGGGCGAAGACCGCTACCGTGTCGCCGAGGGCATCGTGCAACTGTCGCAAGAAACCCTGTTTCGCACTGATGTCGTGCTGCCCGCGAACCTGACAGAGGGCAATTACCGGGTCCGAATTTTCTTGTTGCGCGGCGGCAAGGTGATCGACGTTTCCGAAAATCTGGTTGGGGTGCGCAAAGCCGGGCTAGAGCGGTTTTTGTTTCGACTCGCACACGAACAACCGCTGACCTACGGGCTTATCTCATTGGCAATTGCGGCAATTGCGGGCTGGGCGGCGTCGGCTGGGTTTAGATTGCTGCGAAGCTGATCTTTGCGCCCTATGTTGCAAGTCCAGAGTTCGACATCTGCAAGAACCCGAAAACCCAATAACTCGTGGACAGGGTAAATGCACCCAGACCAACCGTCCCAACCAAGGCCGGACCAGCCAAAGGGCCAATTACTGCCGCGTCCACAGCGCCAAACAGCGCCGCAGGCGCGTTTGAAATGACCAACGGCAGTGCGATGTGCCCGCCCCCGTGACAGGTAATCCCATCGGTCTTGCGACGACAGCCTTTGGTATCTGCACACACATATACATAATGGCCTGGCTTGACTTATGTCTTCGGGGGTCGCGGCACGGTCCAAAAAATAGTGTCTCCGCACACGGTTGACAAACCATACGCGCCGATGTTGCGCAATCAAAGCAATGGGCCTAATCTGGTGGAAACTGGGAAAGCAGAGAGATGACTGTCGCACGGCTTACCTTCAAAGAGATGTGTGCCAAGTTTGACGTGACCGCACGAACACTGCGGTATTACGAATACATTGAATTGCTTAACCCTGAAAAAGAAGGCCGTACCCGGTTTTATGGCCCCCGTGAGGTCGCGCGTACGACGCTGATCCTGCGCGGTCGACGGTTTGGCTTTTCTCTGGAAGAAATCCGTCAATGGTTGTTGATCTATGAACAAGAAGGCACCGGGCCACAACTTGAGTACTGGATCAAGCTGGCCGACCGCCAAATGATCGAGCTTGAAAAGCAACGGGATGATCTTGAGGCAACGATCAATGATTTACGCACTTTGCGTGCGGGCACAGTCGATTCCCTGAACAAGAAGACTTCGGCTTAGGGGCGGGCCGACACGCTTGCCACCACCAGAACAGTTCTGACGTGACGTTTCATTTACGTTAACGTCAACTACAGTGTTATGCTGCACCAAGACCCCACAGTGCGGGATCGACTCTTTGGTGTATGTAATATGACGAACGCCCAACCTGATGTGCTGACCATTCGTGAGATGTGCGAGGCCTATGACGTCACCCCAAGAACCTTGCGGTTCTATGAGGCGAAAGAGCTGTTGTTTCCCATTCGGCAAGGCACCCGTCGCTTGTTTGGTCGCCGCGACCGTGCGCGGCTTGTCCTGATCCTACGTGGCAAGAGATTTGGCTTTTCGCTCGAAGATATCCGTCAGCTGTTGGACATGTACCATACCGAAGGTTCCAACCAAGCACAGTTGGAAAAGACCCTTGACCTTGGCCGCGCTCGTTTGGCCCAGATGCAGGCCCAGTATGCCGAACTAGAGCACGCGATCACTGATTTGATGCGGCAACTGACTGACGGTGAACACCTTTTGGCAGGCAAGCGCCGCGCCAACGAAGACAACGCGATCCGCGATTAAACCCATAGAGGCCGATTTCGCGGCCCAATTTCTAAGGAGTCTGTGATGCCAACCTATACCGCGCCTCTAAAGGATATGGATTTTGTATTGCACAACCTGCTGCAAATCGGCAGCAGCGATGTGCCCGGTTTTGCTGATCTGGACAGTGGTTTTACCTCGGCGGTGTTGGAAGAGGCGGGCAAGATTGCAACCGATGTCCTCACCCCTCTCAATGCCGTAGGTGACCGCGAGGGCTGTGTTTTGGAAAACGGCGTCGTGCGCACCCCCACCGGATTTCGCGCCGCCTTTGACCAAATCCGAGACGGTGGTTGGACCTCGCTCGATTGTGACCCGGACTATGGTGGACAAGGGCTTCCTTATGTCATGGCCACCGCTGTCGGAGAGATCATGGTGTCGGCCAACATGGCCTTTAACATGTATCAGGGCCTGACCCATGGTGCCTATTCTGCGATCCACGCGCATGGAACTGCAGCCCAAAAAGCAATGTATCTGCCAAAGATGGTCACTTGCGAATGGACAGGCACGATGAACCTTACCGAACCGCATTGCGGCACCGATCTGGGACTGATGCGCACCAAAGCGGACCCGCAGCCGGATGGCAGCTATAAGATCACCGGCACCAAGATCTTTATCTCGGCAGGCGATCACGACATGGCCGAAAACATCATCCATCTGGTGTTGGCCAAAGCACCGGGCGGGGGTGAGGGCAGCAAAGGCATCTCGTTGTTCATCGTGCCAAAGGTGATGGTCGGAGATGACGGCAAACCTGGCGCCCGCAATCTTGTCTCGGTCGGCAAGATAGAAGACAAAATGGGCATACACGGCAACGCCACATGCGTCATGAATTATGACGGGGCGACGGGTTATCTTTTGGGCGATCTGCACAAAGGCATGCGCGCCATGTTCACCATGATGAATGAGGCGCGTTTGGGCGTGGGGCTGCAAGGTTATGCCGTGGCCGAAGCCGCTTATCAAAACGCGGTGGGCTATGCGCGTGACCGCCTGCAAGGCCGCGCGATCACCGGCACCGAAAACCCTACCGGGCCTGCTGATCCGTTGATCGTGCATCCCGATATTCGCCGCAACCTGATGGAGCAGAAAAGCTTTGTCGAAGGCGCGCGCGCTTTTACCTTTTGGGCGGCCAGCTTGATTGATCGGTCGGTTCGTCTGAACGACACTGCGGCCGAGGGGCTGGTATCCCTTTTGATCCCTGTGCTGAAAGGGTTTCAAACTGACATGGGGTTTGACATGGCAGTTCAGGCCCAGCAAGTTTGGGGCGGGCACGGCTATATTGAGGATAACGGCGTCAGCCAATTTGTTCGCGATGCCCGGATCGCCCAGATTTATGAAGGGGCAAACGGCGTGCAGGCCCTTGATCTGGTCGGGCGCAAACTGGCCACTGATGGCGGCAAACATGTGATGGCGTTTTTTGACATCATCAAAACCGAATGCAAGTTGCATGACGGCGATCCGCGCATGGCAAGCTTTGCCGAACCGTTGAAAACGGCGTCCAAGCAACTGCAACAGGCGGGCATGTTTTTCATGCAAAACGCCGCCAAAAACCCGAACGCGGCCTTGGCGGGCAGCTATGATTTCATGCACCTGATGGGTCATGTCTGCCTTGGCTTGATGTGGACGCGCATGGCAAAAGCAGCTTTTGTGGCCTTGGATGGAGGCGGAAGTGACACCACGTTCTTGAATGCCAAGATCACCACAGGGCGCTTTTATATGCAGCGCCATTTGCCCGCCTGCGGCATGCACCTTGCCCGGATTGAATCGGGCGCAGAACCAGTCATGGCACTTGCCGCCGATGCGTTCTAACCTGACAGGAGCACGTCCCAAAAGGAACCGAACATGCCAAGACGTTTTCGCCTGACCCGCCGCTTTCCTGTTGCAATGACCGAAGACGGTTACCGCAGACTTAAGCGCTTTTCGACCGACGCGGGGCTGGACGAAGGCGAGGCACTTTCATTCCTGTTCGAACACTTCGATTCTGTGATCGACAAAGACACGCTGACCCACCGGCTTCGGCTGTTCAATTCAGAACTTGAAGGACGGAAATCATGACGGCGAAACTCTATTGCTTTGGCGAATCCGGCAATGCCTACAAGGTGGCCCTCGCGCTGACCTTTTCTGGCATGGACTGGGAACCAATCTATGTCGATTTTTTCAACGGTGAGGCACGCACCCCTGCGTTCCGCGAAATCAATGAAATGGGCGAAGTGCCTGTATTGGTTGACGGCGATATAACCTTGACCCAGTCAGGGGTCATTTTGGATTATATCAGCTCAAAAACCGGTAAACTGGGCGGTAAATCCGCGGCAGAGCGGCGCGAGATTTTGCGCTGGTTGTTTTGGGACAATCACAAACTGTCATCCCAGATCGGCACCGCACGGTTTTTGGCAAATTTCTTGCCAGAGGCAAAGCGCCCCGAGGGCGTCGTGCCCTTTCTGCACGGCCGCCTAAAAGCTGCTTATACAGTACTTAACGACCATCTGGCCCACCGCACGTGGATTGCGGGCGAAAAGATGACCATCGCGGACCTGTCGTGCTGCGGATATCTTTTTTACCCGGAACCATATGGCTTTGACCGCAGCGCATGGCCCCATATTGACGCTTGGCTAGACCGCATCGCGGCGCAGCCGGGCTGGAAACTTCCCTATGATTTGATGCCCGGCTCGCCCGCTGACCGGGCTTAAGGAGGATACGATGACCGACGCCTTTATTTATGATGCTGTCCGATCACCCCGCGGCAAAGGCCGCGCCGACGGGTCGCTGCACGAGCTGACATCGGTCGCCCTGTCGGCCAAGATTTTGAATGCGGTCAAGGAACGCAATGGTCTGACGGGCCATGCGGTCGAAGATGTGATTTGGGGCAACGTCACCCAAGTGGGCGAACAGGGCGGCTGTCTTGCGCGGTCTGCCGTGTTGCTGTCTGACCTTGATCAATCCATCCCCGGGCTTGCGATCAACCGCTTTTGCGCCAGCGGGATGGAGGCGGTGAACATCGCCGCCAACCAGATCAAGGGTGGCGCAGGTCAGGCTTATATTGCGGGCGGAGTAGAGATGATGGGCCGCGTGGCCATGGGGTCCGACGGGGCGGCGATTGCTGTTGACCCGTCGCTTGCGATGAAAACCTATTTCGTGCCGCAAGGAATTTCTGCCGACATCATCGCCACGGAATATGGTTTTACCCGCGACATGGCCGACGCTTTGGCCGCAGAATCCCAACGCCGTGCGGCGGCGGCATGGGCTGACAACCGTTTTGCCCGCTCGGTCGTTCCAATCATGGATCAAAACGGTCTGACCATTTTGGCTCGTGACGAATATATGCGCCCGAGCACCGATCTTGCAGCACTTGGCGCGTTGAAAGCTGCGTTCAAGGACATTGGCGAAGGCATGCCCGGTTTTGATAAGATCGCGATGATGAAGTATCCGCACCTAGAGCGGATCAACCACATTCACCACGCTGGCAACTCGTCGGGCATCGTGGACGGTGCGGCTGCACTCTTGATCGGTAACGCCGCCTTTGGCCGTGATCACGGGCTGAAACCTCGCGCCCGCATTCGCGCCACCGCGAAAATCGGCTCTGATCCGACCATCATGCTGACCGGCCCTGTGCCCGTGACAGAGAAAATTTTGCGCGATGCAGGCATGACCATTGGCGACATTGACCTCTTTGAGGTCAATGAGGCGTTTGCCGCCGTCGTGCTGCGGTTCCAACAGGCCTTTGACGTCGACCCCGAGCTGGTCAACGTCAACGGCGGGTCCATCGCTATGGGGCACCCCTTGGGGGCAACTGGCGCGATCATCATCGGTACGCTGTTGGATGAACTTGAACGGTCGGGCAAATCCACCGGACTTGCCACTTTGTGCATCGCATCCGGAATGGGTGCAGCAACGATCATCGAAAGAGTCTGACCATGCCCGCGCGGCTGCTTTTTGCAATCGGTGATCACCTGACAAAGGCCCTGATTTCAGGGTCTTTCGATCAGTACCGAGCGTTAATGGATTTGCCGCTGCGCATCGTCCCGCAAGGTGCGACTGGCTATGTGCTGCACACCGACGCTGAATTGCAGGCTGACTTTCAGCTTTATCATGCTGTGATCAAGGCGCAGGGGGTCACAGACATATACCGTCAGTTTCGCAGGCAAGAAACGCTGTCGGATGGTGCAATCTCGATCACATTTACCACCCATGTTTTGGTCAAAGCCCACCGCATTTTCGACCCCTTTGAAACCACCATGCGGTTGATCGAACGCCCGGGCGGGTGGCGCATTTCACACATTGAAAGCGTTGAAGACCATATCAAATGGACACTTGGGCACAAGAGCAGACCCCTGACTGCCCAAGTCCTCGACCTATCCCTTTTGCAAGGATCTGACGACGATGCCAAAACTTGATTTGACGTCTGTGCCGGTCAAAACCGGCTCTATCTATCCCGCCCCTTATGATGCAGTTGTGGCTGGACGCACCAGCTTGCGATTGGGGGATGCGGGTGGCTTGACGCAGTTTGGCGTCAATCTGGTGACCCTCGCGCCCGGCGCGTTGTCGTCGTTGCGCCATTGGCATCTGGTCGAAGATGAGTTTGTGATGATCACCAGCGGCACCTGCATCATGGTGACAGATGCCGGCGAAACCATAATGAAGACGGGCGATTGCGCGGCCTTTCCGGCCAACACACCGGATGGCCATCACTTTATCAACCGCAGTGACCAACCCGCCGCCTTTCTGGTGGTCGGATCAAAAGCCAAGCGCGAAGTGGCCACCTATTCCGACGTCGATCTTGTGGTGACGATGGAGGCGGGCAAAGCCACTTTCACCTACAAAGACGGCACGCCCTATCAGGCACCTGCATAATGCCCAAAGTCACGCTTGCAGCACACCAGACCGCGACTGACACGCCGCACCCTCTGCTGGGTGGCGGGCTTGGGCCTTATGACTATCAGTTGCTGTCAGACCCCGGTGGTCTGACCCAGTTCGGGGCGTTTATCGAAACTCTTCCCCCCGGCTCTCGGTCTGGCTTTCGCCATTGGCACGAGACTGAGGATGAGATGATCTATGTCCTTCAAGGCGAGGTCACGCTGATCGAAGGCGATGAGACGATCCTGCGGCCCGGCGACTGCGCCGCGTGGCCTGCAGGACAGCCAATCGGGCATTGCCTTGAAAACCGCAGCACCGCCGCTGCGCGTTATCTGGTCATCGGCACCCGCAATACCAACGACATCTTTCATTACCCAGATCACGATCTGATCACCCACAAAATGGGGACTGCCCGGCACTATACCCATGCCGATGGCACGCCCCGCCCCGCAGGAGAACGCACATGACCGACTTCACCTATGCCCTTGACGCCGATGGCGTGGCCACTCTGACTTGGGACGTCAAAGCCAAATCGATGAACGTTATGTCTTCGGCCGCCTTTGGCGAGTTGAACGAAAAGATCGATGCGGCCCTTGCTGACCCAGCGGTCAAAGGGATCATCCTGACATCAGGCAAAAAGGATTTTGCGGGCGGGATGGATCTGAATGTCATCGCCGCGATGAAGCAAGGCGGCGTGCAAACAGTGTTTGATGGGGTAATGCAGATCCACAAGATCCTGCGCAAAATTGAACGCGCAGGTATGGACCCCAAAACCAATAAGGGCGGCAAACCGATCGTCGCGGCGCTGCCTGGAACAGCGCTTGGCATCGGGCTAGAGCTGCCGCTGGCGTGTCACCGCATCATTGCGGCCGACAATCCACGCGCCAAGATCGGGTTGCCCGAGATTATGGTAGGTATTTTCCCCGGAGCGGGCGGCACCACCCGGCTTGTGCGCAAAATGGGCGCGATGATGGCCGCGCCGTTTCTGCTTGAAGGTAAGCTGTCCAGCCCGAAAGAGGCCCGCGCTGCGGGGATAATCGATGAGATCGTTGCGCCAGAGGCGTTGCTTTCCCGTGCTAAAGAATGGATTTTGGCGGCGACCGACGCGGATTTGGTCAAACCTTGGGATGAAAAGGGCTATAAAATGCCCGGTGGTACCCCCTATCACCCTGCCGGATTCATGACCTTTGTCGGCGCGTCGGCCATGGTGAATGCCAAGACCTTTGGCGTCTACCCCGCCGCGCGCGCGCTGCTGTCAGCGGTTTACGAAGGCGCCATGGTGCCCTTTGACACCGCCCTGAAGATTGAAGCGCGCAATTTTACCAACGTGCTGATGCACCCCTCGTCGTCGGCGATGATCCGCAGTTTGTTCATCAACAAAGAGGCTTTGGAAAAAGGTGCCAACCGACCAGCCGTTGCCGATCAAACCGTCAAAAAGCTGGGCGTCATTGGCGCGGGCATGATGGGGGCGGGCATCGCTTATGTCAGCGCAAATGCCGGACTAGAGGTGGTGTTAATCGACGCCGATCAAGCCGCTGCTGACCGTGGTAAGGCGCACTCTGACGCGATACTGGACAAAGGGATCAAACGTGGCAAAGTCACGGCTGACAAAAAGGCCGAGGTTTTGGCACGGATCACCGCCACAACCGATTATAGCGCCTTGTCCGGATGCGACCTGATCGTCGAGGCGGTGTTTGAAGACCCCAAGGTCAAGGCAGAGGTGACCGCCAAGGTCGAGGCCGCCGTAGGGCCAGACTGCATTTATGCCACCAACACCTCTACCCTGCCGATCTCGGGTCTGGCACGGGCCAGCATTCGGCCAGAGCAGTTTATCGGCATCCATTTCTTTTCGCCCGTCGACAAGATGAACCTTGTGGAGATCATTCGCGGCAAGGCCACCGGTGATCTTGCTGTTGCCAAAGCTTTGGATTTCGTGCGTCAAATCCGCAAAACCCCAATCGTGGTCAATGACGCGCGCTTTTTCTACGCCAACCGCTGCATCATCCCCTACATCAACGAAGGTATCCGCATGGTTGCCGAAGGTGTGGACCCTGCCCTGATCGAAAACGCCGCCAAACTGGTGGGCATGCCACTGGGACCGCTGCAATTGGTCGATGAAACCTCTATCGATCTGGGCGTCAAGATCGCCAAGGCCACCAAACTGGCACTTGGGGATGATTACCCGGATGAGGCGGTGGATAAGGTTCTGTTCTGGTTGGCCGACGAGGGTCGCTTGGGCAAGAAATCACTGTCTGGCTTTTACGCCTATTCGGACAAGGGCGAACGGTTGGGGCTGTGGGACGGTTTGGCGCAGAAGTACCCGCGTGACAAAATGCAGCCTTCGCTTTCAGACGTGCAAAACCGCCTGCTGTTCGCCCAAGTCCTGGAGGCTGTGCGCGCGCTAGAGCAAGGTGTTCTGACCGATATCCGCGAAGGTGATGTTGGTGCCATTCTGGGTTGGGGCTTTGCGCCGTGGTCGGGCGGGCCGTTCTCTTGGCTGGATATGATCGGCGCGTCAAATGCAGTCGATATCTGTCGCGGTTTGACTGCACAGTTTGGCCCCCGCTTTCACGCGCCAGCCCTGCTGCGCGACATGGCAACGAAGGGTCAGAGTTTTTACCCAAGCGATGCCACCCATAAGGCCGCGTAAACGCCCTCTCTTGCCCGGATTTGCAATGCAGAATTCGGGCAAGCCGCCCTAGGGATCGAACCGATAAGAAAACCGGGCAATGTCCGCCGCGCTGAAATCTGCGACCAGCGCGGCATCGGCGTCCGAATAAAAACCCCGCCAATCGCGGGAGCGGTCTGATGCGTTGATCAATGGCAGGGGACACAGCCGAAATCCAAGATGTGCCTCAAATGGCACCAGATCTTGGTCTAAATGCTCTAACCGCGCGAACAGGCTGGCGCGTTCCTGACCCTGATTGTCGCGCAGATAGGCTGCATAGGGCCAAAGACGAAAGCTGGCCACCGTCTGTGGATGATTCAAAAAACCGGAAAACCCGAAAGACTTGGCCAGCCCGACCGCTGGATGGGCAAAGGATTGCCCGCGCAGCCAATGGTAATAGCTGACCACCCGGTCCCACGGATTTCGCACCAAGGCGACAGTAAAATATGCGGCAATCGCCTCATCTGGCACAAGTCCGGCTATATCCGCCAATGTAGAGTGCTTCCACAACCGCCCTGCCGTTTTCACCCCTTGCAGCCGCGCCTTTCTTTGGCGTGCTTTGGGGGTATCGCCGATCAGAATATCATCTTTCATCGCCCGCGCCTCAAGTGCCGTCGCAAGCGACGTACCGCCCGTTTTGGGAATATGAACAAAGATATATTTTCGCCCCGCCGAGATGATCATCCCACCCTCCTAGACCGGGTTTGGCAGGGGTCTGCCCTCTAGTGCCGCGATCAGGTTGTCCACGGCCATCATCCCCATCGCTTCGCGCACCTTTAGGCAAGCCGTGCCCAGATGCGGCAGCAAGGTGACATTTTCCATCTGGATCAACGCAGGCGAAACGCGCGGCTCGTGTTCATAAACATCCAAACCCGCACCCAAAATGCCCCCCGATTGCAGCGCATCCACCAAAGCCGCCTCGTCCACCACATCCCCCCGAGAGATGTTGATCAGGATCGCATCCGGTCGGATTTGGGCCAAGGTCTCGGCGTTGATCAAATGGCGGGTCTCTGCCCCGCCCGGCACCGCGAGCACGACATAATCTGCGTCCAGCACCTCTGCCAGCGGCTTTTGCGTGGCCGGAAAGGCCAGCCCTTCAACCACAGAACGGTTGTAGAACGACACCTCCATGCCAAAGCCGAAATGGCAACGTTGCGCTATGGCCTTACCGATCCGGCCCATCCCGATAATGCCGACCCGCGCGCCGCTGACGTGTTGGCCCAGCATTTGCGTCGGCGCCCAACCTTGCCAGCGCCCGGCGCGCAACATCCGCTCACCCTCACCCGCCCGCCGCGCGGTCATCAAGATCAAGGTCATCGCGATGTCAGCCGTGGCATCCGTCACAGCTCCCGGCGTATTGGAAACTGCCAAACCCGCCGCGCGCGCCGCCGCGACATCAATATGGTTATACCCCACACCGAAATTTGCGAGGATTTTGGCACGCGGTTGTGCCACATCAGCAAAAACATCGGCCCGGAACAGATCGCCCAATGTCGGCAAGATCATATCATAATCACGCAACGCGGCGCGCAATTCGTCCGCGTCCAAAGGCAAGTCCGACGCTCGCGCTGTCACATCAAACCGCGCCCGCGCTGCCGCGAGCACCCGTTCGGGCAAAGGCCGGGTGATAAGCAACTTTTGCTTCAAAACAGCTTAACCCCCAAAGGCACATCGTGACCGGGAGCGATCAGCACCACTTCACCGTCAGCATCAGGCACGCCCAATACCAACACCTCGGACATCACTTTGCCGATCTGGCGCGGTGGAAAGTTCACCACCGCAAGCACCTGCCGCCCGATCAATCCTTCCGGGATATAGTGCTTTGTGATCTGCGCCGAGGACCGCTTTTCGCCAATCTCACCCCCGAAATCGACCCAAAGTTTGATCGCGGGCTTTCGCGCCTCGGGAAAGGGTTCGGCGCGGGTGATGCGGCCAACGCGAATATCCACCGCTTCAAAATCGCCATAAGTGATGGTCATTTTCCCAGCTCCCGCCCCCGGTCCGCCGCAGCCTTAACCGCGCGCTGCATCAAGGGTGGCAGACCGGTGTCTGCGTCCATCAACACGCCAAGTGCCGCTGCCGTGGTGCCACCGGGCGAGGTGACGTTTATGCGCAACTGACTGACCGGATCGCCGGATTGAAAGGCCAACTCTGCCGCGCCGCATACTGTCGCGCGGGCAAGCTGCATCGACACCTCGGCCGACAGACCTTCGGCGACACCTGCCGCCGCCATCGCCTCTATCAGGTGAAAGACATAGGCCGGGCCCGAACCTGAAACAGCCGTCACTGCATCAATCTGATGCTCTCCGTCCAACACCACAACCTGCCCCACTGCGCGCATCAATGCGCTGGCAAGCGCCAACCCTGCCGCGCCTGCATGTGCGTTTGCGCAGATTCCGGTTATACCACGGCCCACCATCGCGGGCGTGTTGGGCATGGTCCGTACGATCGGGGTCTGTGCGCCAAACACCTCTTCAAAGGTGGCAATCGACGTCCCCGCCGCAATGGATACCACCAGCGTTTTGCCGTTGCCCAAAGCCTGAAGTGCGGGAAGAGCCGCACCCATCATCTGCGGTTTGACGGCAAGCAGCGCCACGGCGGGTGCAGGTGGGACACCTTGGTTCAGATGAACGCCACTTGCGAGCAACCACTCTGTCGGGTTTGGTTCTAAGACCCAGACCGAACCCGCTGGCAATCCGGCATCAAGCCAACCGGCCAGCAACGCCGACCCCATCTTGCCACAACCCAACAGCACCAGCCCCTCACGGGCCACTTGATCCAACACCATTCCGTCCTCCGTTAAGAGGTACAGGTTAGGCGCGACCGTAGGCCTCGGCAATGGCAACTTTCATCGCCGCGGCAGGGGTGTGATCGCTCCATGATACCAACTGAAATGCCGGATAGAACCGCTCTGCCGACATCACGGCCGCAGAGATCAGTTTGTCCACCTGCTCTGCGCCTGCAACTTGCCCACCGGCAAGGCACAAACCATAGCGCCACACCATCAGCTTTTGATCGGCCCAATAGGTGAAGGCACCCGTCCAAACCATGTCGTTGCAGCGGTTCAGCACATCGAACAGCTCTGCCATCCGGTCAGTTGGCGGTTCCATTTCAAAGGTGCAGATCAGACGCAGGGTTTCGTCTTGGGCGTTCCATGCAAGGGTCAGCGAATATGTCCGCCACTGCCCCTCAACCGCCATGGCGATCTGATCGTCGGTGACCCGGTCAAATTCCCATTCATGATGCGCGGCAATGTCTTCGACGATGTCGATCGGGTGCAGATCGTCCAACGCCATGTAATCTTCGTTCAGTGACATTCCGGGCCTCATGATAAAGCTTCCAGTGCACTGAGCGCCCCTATAAATTGGGGCGACTGCAAGGATCAGTGCAATAGGACAACACCCTTACTAGATATAGTGTTCCGATTGGGGAAGCCTGTAAAGTGGTTTCTCATGCAATCTTCTGTGGACAAGTTTGCAGGGTGGGGCGTGACACCAAAAGTTGCACCAAAACACTTGTTTCGAATTTTGCGCTAAGGGACGCTTTTGCGGGCGGGTCATGCCAGGAAAAGTCCTGTTCGAAGTCCAAGCTCTGCGCGGTTGAAGTCCCTTACGGTGCTTAAGGTCAAACGCCTACGAGGTAACACATCAACCAAGTCATGACAGCGGATGATCTGCATCTCAGTGTATCAGGCTGACTTCATTCAGAATCTTCTCCAGCGTCCTACTCGGACCATACCTTACATGCGGGCCCGACCCTTCGGAGGGATTACCTGTGGACTTCGAAATCGATTTGGTTTTTTTTATTGGCAACCAATGGCAAGGAGACCATCGACAATGTCCGAACACCGCAGTCGCCCGGAGTTGTACGGTACCCAATATGTCAGCAGCTATGCGGGCATAAAGACATTTATGCGCCGCCAGCATAGCCAGGATTTGACTGGGGTGGACGTGGTGGTTTCTGGGATACCCTTTGATTGTGCTGTTTCCAACCGATCCGGCGCGCGCTTTGGCCCCGAAGCAATGCGATCAGCCACGTCGCAATTGGCGTGGGGCCCAATATGGCCTTGGATGTTTGATCCCTTCGACACGCTGGCTGTTGTTGACTATGGTGATTGCAGCTTTGACCATGGCAATATCGCGGGCATAGACGACGCAATCATGGACCACGCCCATACCATCCTGGACGCTGGCGCGATGATGATCACGATGGGCGGCGATCATTATGTCACTTACCCACTTCTGAAAGCGCATGCTCAAAAGTTCGGACCGCTCGCGCTGATTCAGTTTGATGCACATCGAGATGTTGAACTTAGCCCCGAACGACGTCAGGACCATGGTGCGATGTTTGGCTATGCTATTGCAGATGGCGTCGTCGATCCAAAAAAGTCTTTGCAGATCGGCATTCGGACCACTTTTCCGGGCGAGCGTACACATGGGGTGCGGATCATGTATGCAGACGAGGTACATCAATTGACGGCAACCGAGATTGTTGCCGAGATTGAGCGTATCGTCGGCAATAGCCCGTGCTATTTGACCTTTGATATCGATTGCCTTGACCCGGCTTTTGCGCCCGGGACAGGCACACCGATATCCGGCGGAATCTCCAGCTTTCAGGCATTGTCGATTTTGCGAAAGCTGGAGGCCGTAAACATGGTTGGCGCGGATGTCGTAGAGGTTTCGCCACCTTTTGACACGTCTGGCATCACAGCAGCCGCCGGAGCACAGATCGCGCTGGAACTCATTTGTTTGCGCGCAAAGCAAAGCGGCGCGCGTCCGATCTTGATGCCTGAATAAAGTTCATCTCGAAATGATCAAAACGGGCCGACTATAGGCTTAATTTGCATAGTCAACGATGCTGGTTTGCTTGATTTTCCGCAAACGGTGTTGCGCTCCGCCGGTCCTATTGGTTTTGACACCTTGCGGGCAACTTAGAGCGAAGTGCCCTCTAATGCGGCGACGGAACTAAGGCTTTTGCCCAGATTACCTGTGATATGATGCTGTTCAGGCGGAACAGCAGCTTGATGTCAGGTGAGATCAATCCCGCCGATCCATCCGGCAGTTGGGGTTCAACGTTCAGGGAAATCGTCTAAAGTCGTTCAGGTTTTGACACAACGTAAGACCATCAAATCCTGAAGCGTTTTAAACGACGGTCGCCGAAAATCCAACGCTCTTCAGGGCGGTGATTATGACGTCGATCATGCCATTGTCCGTTACATCGACATGGCGCGCTGTCAGATCGAACACGACCTTTGCCGAGGGATCCAATCCCGCCACTGTTTTCGCGACTGCGGCCGTGCAATGGCCACAACTCATATCGGGAATTGAAAGTCTGATCATTGAGGTTCTCCAGTGTCTTTCTGACAATTGGGCGCTTCCAGCGCAGGAAGGTCAAGGGGGCAAAGAAAACTATTCTTCCGGGCTTGACCTTCCAGTGGTGGGAGCCCCCATGTAAGATAGGTCCACAAACGAATGAGGTCCGCCATGTCCGCCCAGACGATCACCCTGTCTATAGAAGGTATGACCTGCGCGTCTTGTGTTGGCCGGGTCGAGCGCGCGTTAAAGGCAACGCCCGGCGTGACCGGGGCCGAGGTGAACCTTGCCACCGAAACCGCGCGGATCTCGACGGATGGTAGTCCGAATGCCACCCGTCTGGCGCAGGTGTTGGACGCGGCGGGCTATCCGGCACGGCTGGCCGAATTGGATTTGGCGGTGCAGGACATGACCTGCGCGTCTTGCGTGGGTCGGGTGGAGCGCGCTTTGGCAGGCGTGCCGGGCGTAGTATCCGCAAGTGTCAATCTGGCGACGGAAACCGCACATCTGCGCTATTATCAAGGGCAGGTGACGCCTGCCGACCTGATCGCCGTATCGGTTGCGGCGGGCTATCCCGCCACGATCGCTGCGCGCAATGACGAGGATCAGGGCACTCGCAAAGACCGTGAAGCGGCCGGTTTGGCGCGGATCACATGGATCGCCGCCGCCCTGACTCTGCCGGTTTTCGTGGTGGAAATGGGCGGGCATATGGTGCCCGCGCTACATCAACTGATCGCCAATACCATCGGCCTACAGACCAGTTGGGTGCTGCAATTCGTGCTGACCACCATCGTTCTGGCGTGGCCAGGGCAAGGGTTTTACCGCAAAGGCTATGCGGCCTTGTTTCGCGGCACCCCTGATATGAACAGCCTTGTCGCTCTGGGCACGACAGCGGCTTATGGGTTCTCGGTCGCAGCCACCTTTGTGCCCGGGCTTTTGCCACTTGGCACGGCGGCAGTTTACTATGAGGCTGCGGCGATGATCGTCGTTCTGATCCTGTTGGGCCGTACGCTAGAGGCGCGGGCCAAGGGGCGCACAGGGGCCGCGATCCGCCGTCTTGTCGGACTTGTCCCCAAAACTGCACGGGTCGAACGTGACGGCGTGGTGGTGGAACTGCCATTGGATCAGATCGTCACCGGCGATCTTGTCCACGCCCGCCCCGGCGAACGGATCGCGGTGGACGGTGTGGTGACGCTGGGTGCGTCCTATGTTGATGAAAGCATGATCACCGGCGAAGCCGCTCCGGTCGCCAAGGAAATTGGTGCGACTGTCACAGGTGGCACAGTGAACGGCACCGGCGCGCTGGTGCTGCGTGCAACCCATGTCGGCGGCGATACTGTGCTGGCACAAATCATCCGTATGGTGGAGCAAGCGCAAAGCGTCAAACTGCCGATCCAAGGATTGGTGGACCGCATTACCCTGTGGTTCGTGCCCGCCGTTCTGGCGCTGGCGGCGGTGACAGTTGGGCTGTGGCTGGCGATTGGACCCAGCCCTACGATGGCTTTGGTGGCGGGAGTATCGGTGCTGATCATCGCCTGCCCCTGTGCGATGGGGCTGGCCACGCCGACCTCTATCATGGTTGGTACTGGGCGAGCAGCGGAACTGGGGGTCTTGTTTCGCAAAGGTGACGCGCTGCAGGCCCTGCAATCGGTGCGGGTCGTGGCGGTGGACAAGACCGGAACCTTGACCGCAGGGCGGCCGGAACTGACCGATCTTGTGGTGATGGAAGGCTTTGTCGAAGAGGAGGTACTGGCTCTGCTGGCGGCCGCCGAGGCGCAATCCGAACACCCTGTCGCAAGTGCAATCCTGCGGGCGGCAAAGTTGCGCGACCTGACGATCCCGCAGGCCACCGATTTTGCCGCCATCCCGGGTTTTGGTGTACGGGCTGTTGCGGGCGGGCACGCTCTGCTGGCCGGTGCAGACCGCCTTATGCGCCGAGAAGGCGTGGCTTTGCCGGGCAATGACCCTGCTTTGGCGATAGCGCAAAGGGGACGCACCCCGCTGTATCTGGCAGTAGATGGCAGACTGGCTGCAATTATTGGCGTGGCCGATCCGATCAAACCCACCACCTCCGCCGCGATAGCCACTTTGCAGGCGCAGGGCTTGCGTGTGGTGATGATCACTGGCGACAATCAGGCAACGGCTGACAAGATCGCCGCCGAGCTGGGCATCACCGATGTGGTGGCCGAAGTGCTGCCGGGTGGAAAAGTCGAGGCGATCAAAGCCTTGCGCCTTCAAGGCCCCGTGGCTTTTGTCGGTGATGGCATCAATGATGCGCCCGCGCTGGCCGCCGCAGACGTTGGCATTGCCATTGGCACCGGGACCGATGTCGCGATTGAAACCGCTGATGTTGTCCTGATGTCGGGTGATTTGGGCGCTGTGGTCAGCGCCTTTGCGATCAGCCGTGCCACGATGCGCAACATCCGGCAGAATCTATTCTGGGCCTTTGGCTATAACGCGTTGCTGATCCCGGTTGCTGCAGGCGCGCTTTATCCCTTTGGTGGCCCGCTTTTGTCTCCCGCCCTTGCGGCAGGGGCGATGGCCGTCTCTAGCGTTTTCGTCGTCACCAACGCCTTACGCCTTGCCACCAAAGGAGCGCCCTCATGAACATATCCAATGTGGCCAACCGTTCAGGCCTGCCCGCCAAAACCATCCGGTACTACGAGGAAATCGGCCTGATCAAACCCCTTCGCGATGCCAACGGCTACCGCGTCTTTCGCGACAGCGATGTGCACAAGCTGGCGTTCCTGGCCCGCGCCCGCGCATTAGGATTTACCATTGAAAACTGCCGCGCCCTCTTGGCCCTGTGGGAGGACAAATCTCGCGCCAGCGCTGATGTGCGCACCATCGCGAAAGATCATCTGAAACATATCGAAGCCAAAATCGCGGACCTTGAGGCGATGCGTGACACCCTTTCCGACCTTGTGCAGTGCTGTGCAGGTGACGCGCGCCCCGATTGCCCAATCTTGCGCTCACTTGGCGGATGATCTGCAACTGTTCTGCTGAAACGGCATTTGCGGGCTAGGCGAATGGCGTTCAACCGGGCTTTGGCACGCTACGAACAATCGCCGAGCTAAAACATTCGCGTTGGATCCGAAATTCAGCGCTATTATTCAAGCCATACCTAAAGGGCCTAATCATCGATGAATCGACGTTCGATAGTTATCGCGCTGACAACAGTGCTTGGCACGCCTGTCCACGCGCATCCGCATGTTTTTGTTGATACACAGCTCGAAATCTCTTTCAACGCAGCAGGAGAGGCGGAAGGCGTCCGAATTACCTGGACCTATGACGCTCTTACGTCACTTCAGTTTATCGCCGACCGAGGGATGGACGAAGATTTTGATGGCACGCTTACGGCAACCGAGACTGCGGCTCTTTCCGGTTTTGATATGCACTGGGATGTAGGTTATGCCGGCGATACGTTCGCGCTAAATGGCGCTGCTCCATTACAACTGTCTGGACCGTCAGACTGGACAGCGGACTACGCAAACGAAAAAGTAACGACTTCACATATTCGACGTTTCATCTCGCCCGTTCCACTTGGCTCTGACCCGTTGGTCATCGAGGTCTATGATCCAAGCCTGTACACTGGGTATTTCATTGTGGGGGAACCCAACGTTACCGGACGTGCAGATTGCAAGGCAACTATTCAAAGACCGGACATCAAGGCTGCAAATGAAAAA
>JAAFIJ010000160.1:0-851 GCA_013298675.1 Rhodobacterales bacterium
ATCATAGGCGACAGGTTGCTGCGGGGCAACAAAAGTTGAGTGAATTTTTCATGACAAGAAGGAGGGCAGGGATGACCCGCACCGCGATCTGGAAATCCATCGCCGATACTTTGGGGGCCGAGATTGCCGAGGGCCTCTATCGTCCCGGTGACAAGCTGCCGACCGAGGCGGCGTTTGCGGCGCGCTTTGGCGTCAACCGCCATACGGTGCGGCAGGCATTGGCGGCGCTGGCGGCATCGGGCACGGTGCATGCGCGCCGCGGGGCAGGGGTGTTTGTGACGGCGCGACCTACTGATTATGCACTGGGGCGGCGGGTGCGGTTTCATCAGAATGTCAGCGCATCGGGGCGCACACCCTCGCGCCGCATCACAAGGCTAGAAACCCGGCCTGCCACGAGGCGCGAGGCGGAAGGCTTGCGGCTGGCGCCGGGGGCTTTGGTGCAAGTGATTGAAGGGGTTTCGCTGGCCGATGGGCAGCCTCTGGCGACGTTCCGGTCAGTGTTCGATGCTGCCCGGTTTCCGGCGCTTCTGGCGGCGATGGAAGCGCAATCCTCGGTCACGGCGGCTTTGGCGGCGTGTGGAGTGACCGACTATACGCGGGCGGAAACCCGGATTACCGCCAAACTGGCAACGCCCTTGCAAGCGTTGGCCTTGCAGGTGCCCGAAGGGGCAGCGGTGCTGCGGTCAACGGCGGTAAATGTGGATGCGGTTGGGGTGGCGGTGGAATACGGCGTGACGTGGTTTGCAGGCGACCGCGTGACGCTGACGGTCGCGCCAGAGGCCATGACTGTCATGGGGTTGTCATGAAGCGCGGATAGTTGGAGGGCCGTTTTGCAAAGGACAGCCCATGCC
>JAAFIJ010000160.1:861-6621 GCA_013298675.1 Rhodobacterales bacterium
GGTTTGCAGGCGACCGCGTGACGCTGACGGTTGCGATGGATGCGTGATTGTCATGGGGCTGTCATGAAGCGCTTATAGTTGGAGGGCCGTTTTGCAAAGGACAGCCCATGCCCATCTTGTCGCCCATCCGCCTGACCCATGCCCACAGTTTGATGGAAGGACAGCTGGCAGACCATTCGGTGACAGTAGCGGAGGGGCTGATCACCCAAAGCCCGGCCCCCGAGATTAACCTGCAGGGGTATTACCTTTTGCCCGGCATTGTTGATCTGCATGGCGATGGGTTTGAGCGCCACCTGTCGCCACGCCCTTCGGCCCCGTTTGAACCAAAGAAGGCGCTGGCCTCTGCTGCGGCGGAGCTGGCAGTGAACGGGGTGACCACCGCGTGGTTTGCGCAAAGCTGGAGCTGGGAGGGTGGCTTTCGGTCAGGACCCGCCTGCGAAGCGCTGCTTGCGGCGCTGCAAGAGGTGCGGGCAGATGTGTTGCCCGATGTGCGCGTGCAGATCCGGCTGGAAACACATGTGATCGATCAGCATGACGCGGTGCGCGCAGCAGTGGCGCGGTTTGGCGTCGATTATGTGGTGTTCAACAATCACCTGCCCGAGGCGTTGGAAATGGCACAGAACCGCCCTGAACGGTTTGCGCAATGGGCGGCACAGACCAGCCGGAGCCATGCCGAAATGCTGGCCATCGTGAATGCGGCATCGGCGCAAGACCGCGATGTGCCGGGGGCCTTGGCGCGGATTGCGGCCGCGTTCACTGGGCAGGGGCTGCGCATGGGGTCGCATGACGACGGCGATGCGCAAACCCGGTCATTTTATCGCGGAATTGGGGCAGCGATCTGCGAATTTCCAACCAGCTTTGCGGCAGCAAAAGCGGCACAAGCCGCGGGCGAGCCTGTTTTGATGGGCGCACCCAACGTGGTGCGCGGTGGCAGTCAGTCGGGCAACATCGCGGCGCAAGATCTGGTTGAGGCGGGCCTTTGTGATGCCCTCGTGTCGGATTACTACTACCCGGCACTGGCGCAGGCAGCTTGGGCGCTGGTCGATCGCGGGGTTTGCGATCTACCAACCGCTTGGGCCAAGATTTCAACCACCCCGGCGCGGATTGCCGGGCTGAGCGACCGTGGGGGCCTTGGCACAGGTCAGCGCGCCGATCTGGTGGCGGTGAACATGGAAACGCACCAAGCAGAGATGACCCTCTGCGCGGGCCGCGTCGCGCATTTGTCTGGGGCGCTGGCGGCCAAGGTAGTTTGGGCGCGGGTGGGGTGAGGGGGGCGACGCTGGCGGTGTGGGTGAAACGGTTGCGAAGGAATGTCCGTTTTGAGCCCTTAACCGTCAATATCTTGCAGCCATGTTTTGACTTTCTTATGTTCGATAGTCGCTTGGCGCAAAAGTCGGGTGATGGCGATTTTATGTCTACGATTGCCGGGAACCATTAAGTCCTTGCGCGGCAGGAAAACCAAGATAACTTGGGTCGTCACTTGGTGCGACAAAGCCCTTGTTCAGCGTGGCTCGTAGACCATTGCAGCACCTCAGAAAACATGTGCTGAGGCACGAGCTTTGCGCTGTTCGCAAGGTATATACCCTGCCGCTGCGAAAATACTCGGATAAACCAAATACTATGAACATCAGACCAACAAAGCACGACGATCTCGCCGACCTTCAGGAAGTGCTTGACGGCACAGAGCTTTTCCCCGGGGAAATGCTGCCTGATATGGTGAGCAGTTTTCTGTCGGGCGATGACGGCAGCGACTTGTGGCTGACATGCGAAGTTGACGGCAAGGCCGTTGGTTTTTGCTACGCAGTCCCAGAGGAGTTGACCGACCGTGCATGGAACAAGCTTGCGCTCGCGGTACTGCCCTTGCTTCGGGGTAAGGGTCACGGCAGTGCGCTCGTTGCCCGGCTGGAAGCGTCATTAAAAGGCCGCAGTCAGCGGATCCTGATCGCTGATACGTCAGGCGTAGCAGCGTTCGCACAGACACGCGAATTCTACCGCAAGAACCACTATATCGAAGAAGCCCGTATCCGGGATTTCTGGGCCGCAGGAGACGACAAGATCGTCTTCTGGAAGTCGCTCGCCTAACTCAGCCTCAACCCTTCGCTGGACAGCTTTATGCACGGGCCAATTGCGCTTTGTCTAATTGTGGACGAACGCAGCGCCGTCCGCGCACCCGACCATCCCCTCGCGCTATCAGTTGTATTTCTCTAGAACCGCCTCGGCCTTTAGGCTGCGAAATTCGTTCAGTGCGGCGCGCAGGCGGGCGTGGTCCCAGTCTCACTAGGCGAGGGCTAACAAAAGGTCGATGATGGTGGGAGTAAACCGCGCGCGCAGGGGGGGTAGCGGATGGTGAAGTCTTTGGTGACGAAGGCAGCTGCGGCGACGATTTCGATGTTGGTTTCCGGCTTGAAAATCGCGCCGTGGCCGATCCAGCAATCTGCGCGAAGATATCAACCGCCCCGGCGCGGATTGCCGGGGTGAGCGACCGAGTGGGCCTTGGCACAGGTCAGCGCGCCGATCTGGTGGCGGTGAACATGGAGACGCACCGGGTCGAGATGACGTTGTGCCACGGACTTGTGGCGCATTTGTCTGGGGCACTGGCGGCCAAGGTCTGGGCACGGTTGGGGTGAGGGGGGTGAGGGCGAGGTCTGAAGGGGGAAGGAGTGTCGGCTTGGAGCCCATTGTGACCGATGCTGAGCTATGCATGAACGTCTGCAGTGCGAGTTGATTATGTCGCTGTTGGCGATTATAACTTGCCCATGAACTTTGCCGTTGTCGCCCTTGTACTGTTGCTGTTTACAAATGCCCTGATCGCATTTGGAGTCGCGTTCTATTGGCAGGCTAGGGTCATTTTAACCTTGTTTAGGGTGTCGAACTGGGATGGTGCGTATGTCCCGTGGAGGGCTTTGGGCAACCCAAACAGCCCTCTAAACAGCTTTGGCCGTTTCATCACAGGTGAGATTTTTCCCGAGTTACGGCGAAAGTGGCTCAAGGCGATTGGATATGTTGCGGTGAGTTTCTTGACGCTGTTTCTGGTCGCAGGTTTCTTGCAAATAGTCGCTCCAGAATATCTTCAGTAAAGTGAAATACAAACAGCAGAACCCTGGCTTAGTTGCCATTCACGTTGTTTCATCAATGTCAGCTCCGTCACGCAAAGCCGACCATCGCAGCGCCCTAGCCGTTGTACTTCTCCAGAAACGCCTCGGCCTTCAAGCTGCGGAAATCGTCCAGTGCGGTGCGCAAGCGGCTGTGGTCCCAGTCCCACCATGCCAGCGCCATAAGGCGGTCGATGATGGCGGGGGTGAACCGGGTGCGCAGGGGCGTGGCCGGGCAGCCGGCGACGATCATAAAAGGGGCTACGTCTTTGGTCACCACGGCGCCTGCGGCGATGATCGCGCCGATTCCGATGTTGATTTCCGGCTTGATAATCGCGCCGTGGCCGATCCAGCAATCTGCGCCAAGCGTGGTGCGGCGGGCGGCGCGGGCGGCGAAGAAGGCCGGGTCATCCGCCGCATCGTCCCAATAATAGCTGGAGCGATAGAGGAAATGGTGCTGGGCGGCGTTTTCATAAGGGTGGTCGGTCGGGCCGATCCGTGTCATGGCGGCGATGTTGGAAAACCGCCCGACAGTGGTGTTCGATATATCAGCCATTCGGTCGCAATATGCGTAATCTTCAAAGGATGAATTGATGACACGCGCGCTTTCGCCCACCTCGCAATAGCGGCCGAAAGTGGAGTTCACGACACGCGCTCCTTCATGGACAAACGGGGTATCGGGCGAGAGTTTCGGCATCACTCCCCCTTGATCAGCTTGCGACGGAGCCAGCCTGAGAGGCTGTCCATCAGCATAACCATCAACACGATCAGGACCATGTAATAGGCCACTTCTTCCCAGTCTTTCTGGGTTTGAATCGCTTGGGTCAGCAACAGACCAATGCCGCCGCCGACGATCGCCCCGATTACTGTGGCGCTGCGGGTGTTGGATTCCAGATAGTACAGAACCTGAGATAGCAGGACCGGCGTGATCTGCGGGATCACCCCAAAGCGGGCACGCTGCAGGGCGTTTGCCCCGGTGGATTGCACCCCCTCGACCTGCTTTTCGTCGATGTTTTCCAAGGCTTCTGAGAACATCTTGCCAAAAGACCCCACATCCGTGATTGCAATCGCAATCGCCCCGGTCATCGGCCCCGGCCCAAAAGCGCGCGACAGGATCACAGTCCAGATCAGGCCATCCACACCGCGGATGAAGTCGAAAACGCGACGGGCGGTAAAGCGCAAGGCCCCCAGCGGCATGAAATTGCGCGCGGCCAGAAACCCAAGCGGCAGGGCAATCAGTGCCGCCGTCATGGTCCCAAGGAAGGCCATCAGGATCGTCTCGAAGATCGCCCAGGCCACATCGCCATGCCGCCACATCTTGTTGGTCCAGAATTCCGACAACATGTAGCCAATGTTAGAGCGAGCAGAGTCAATCCGGTCACCTGCCACCACAAGGTTGGCAAGCTGGACGAAGGATTTGCCATAGAACGGGCTGTCCAGAGTAAAGAACCACAGCTCCCAGCCCGGTTCATATTTGAACGTCTCGACTTTTGAGCGCGAGTAGTTGAAACGGCCCGCTTTGGTGGTCACCGACACCTTGTTGTCGGACACCGAAATCCAGTCGGGAATGGGTTGAGGGGCGGTTAGCACCGGCTTGCCGCCTTCGGGTCGGATATCGATGGTGCCGTAACCGGGAACAATCATCCGCGCGCCTGCCGCGTCATAAGTTACCAGATGGCCCGTCCCCAGATTAATCTTGGTCACATCGCCTGTGATGGTCACCCAGTCGGGCAACATGCCGGGCGGATAGGTGCCCTTGGCTTCGCCTTCAATGGCCACGACCACCGAACCCGACCGGTTGTCGCGGGTGACATGGGTCTTGTGCGACCAGAAATCCGACAGCAAGATTGCTGCATTGTCGAACCGCGCGCGTTGCGCCAGCCCGGCCAGATCAAAGCTGATGGCGGCATAAAGCAGATAGGCCAGAATGATCGCTGGAACCGCAAAGGCCATACGCCGTTTGGCATCAAAAGACCGGGTGACGGTGTCGATCAGCGAAGGCGCAGCAGAGGTCATGGTCATGGCTTAATACCCCTTCACCAGCTTGTTGCGGTAATGGTCCGAGATGCGGTCGATCACAACAATTGTGACGAACAACAGAAGGAAGATCGCCACGACCTTGTCATAACGTCCCTGACCCCATTGCATCGCAAGCTTGAGGTCATGGCCAATGCCGCCTTCACCCACAAAACCCAGAATGGCGCTGGCGCGGACGTTGATCTCGAACCGCAAAAGGGCATAGGACAGCCAGTTGGGTGCGACCTGCGGGATTACGCCCAGCCACATGCGCTGAATCCAGGTCGCGCCGACCGAGGCGAGGCCTTCGACCGGTTTCAGATCGGCATTTTCGGCGACTTCGGAAAACAATTTGCCCAGGGCGCCGCCTGTGTGCAGCGCAATGGCGATGACGGCGGGCACAGGACCACCGCCCAGAATATAGATCAAAACAAGCGCGATCACGATTTCCGGGATGGCGCGCAGTGCGTCCATGGTTCGGCGAAAGACCGGGATCAGGCGGGGCCAGCGGGCGAGGCCGCGCGTTGCCAAAAGCGACAGCGACATGGCGGCCAGCCCACCCAACAACGTGGCAACCGCGGCGATGTTCAGCGTCTCGATCAGGGCGGGGATATGTTCCAGAAAAATGCCCGGCAGCTTGGCCAACTTGACC
>JAAFIJ010000161.1 GCA_013298675.1 Rhodobacterales bacterium
TTATGGCATAAAATATGTTGTCATCCTTGCTGGTGACCATATCTATAAGATGGACTATGAGATCATGTTGCAACAGCATGTGGAATCGGGCGCAGATGTCACCATCGGCTGTCTGACCGTTCCACGGATGGAGGCCGTTGCCTTTGGCGTCATGGACGTTGACAAAAACGGACGGATTTTGTCGTTTTTGGAAAAACCGAAAGATCCACCAGGAATTCCGGGCGACCCGGAACATGCTTTGGCGTCGATGGGGATTTATGTCTTTGATTGGGATTTCTTGCGCGATCTGTTGCTGCGGGACGCCGAAGATCCAAATTCCAGCCACGATTTCGGCAACGATCTGATCCCTGACATCGTCAAGAACGGCAAGGCCATCGCGCACCGCTTCTCTGACAGCTGCGTCAAAAGCGGCTTGGAAAGCGAACCTTACTGGCGCGACGTCGGCACGATTGACGCGTTTTGGCAGGCCAACATTGACCTGACAGATTTTATCCCGAAGCTCGATATCTATGATCAAAGCTGGCCTATCTGGACCTATGCAGAGATTTTGCCTCCGGCGAAGTTCATCCATAACGAAGAGAAACGTCGTGGTTCTGCGGTTTCTTCCCTTGTTTCAGGCGATTGTATCGTTTCGGGGTCTGAGGTGCGCAATTCGCTTTTGTTCACTGGGTGCCGTACCCACAGCTTTGCCACGCTCGATCATGTTGTGGCCCTGCCGCAGGTGATCGTGAACCGCAAAGCCGAGTTGAAGAACTGTGTCGTTGACCGTGGTGTGATCATTCCCGAAGGGTTGGTCGTGGGCCAAGATCCAGAAATGGATGCAAAGTGGTTCCGCAGGACCGAGTCGGGCATCGTGTTGATCACGCAAGATATGATTGACGCGCGGTCGAAAGCGCTGTCCTAAACGAAATCGGGCCAAGATGGATGTCAATCCAGCTTGGTCCGGACAAATTTGGTCACAGAGAAAGGGATGCCAATGGCGAACGAACGGCGGGTCTTGTCAGTGGCTTCCGAATGCGTCCCTTTGATCAAAACGGGTGGCTTGGCCGATGTCGTCGGCGCTTTGCCCGCTGCACTTGCGGCTGTTGGCTGGGAGATGCGCGTGCTGTTGCCCGCATACCGCAGTCTGCGCGCCCATTTAACAGATATGGCCGAGGTTTGGTCGGACCAAGATTTGTTTGGCGGACAGGGCACTGTGTATTTCGGTGTGTTGCACGGTCTCGAGGTCTATTTACTGGATGCCCCGCATTTGTACGATCGCCCCGGTGGGCCATATGCGGGGCCAGATGGCGATTGGGCGGACAATGCCATGCGATTTGCGGCCTTGTCATGGGTTGGTGCCGCGATAGCTCGTGACGGAATTCAAGGGTGGAAGCCCGAGGTTCTGCATGCCCATGATTGGCAAGCAGGCTTTGCACCTGCCTATCTGACCTATTCCGGATCAGGCGGGGCCTGTTCTGTTTTGACCATCCATAATATCGCATTCCAAGGTTGGGCCCCGGCAAGCATGATCGAAAACCTACGCCTGCCATCTGAACAGTTTTATCCTGGCGCGTTAGAGTATTACGGCGGCATTTCCAGCCTTAAGGCGGGTTTGGTCACCGCTGACCGCATCACGACTGTTTCCCCAAATTACGCGGCAGAATTGATGCGTGTTGAATTTGGCATGGGGTTGCAGGGCGTCATCGCAGCGCGGGCCGAGGTTGTTTCTGGCATCTTGAATGGCGTGGATGAGGCTGTCTGGTCACCACAAGAGGAGCCGATCAGTTATTCGGTCCAATCGATGAAAGGTAAAGCGGCCAATCGTGAGGCGCTGTGCGAAGAACTGGGCCTGTCCGCGCCCCACGGTCCCTTGGCCATTCTTGTCAGCCGGCTGACCGATCAAAAGGGCATCGACCTTTTGGCGGGGGTTATTCCTGAATTTGTCGCCTCGGGCGGTGCATTGGCGGTTCTGGGCTCGGGGGATCCTTCCCTAGAGGCGGCATTGCGTGGTTTGGTCGCGGCCTATCCCGGCAAGGTTTCAGTGACCATTGGCTATGATGAGGCATTGTCGCACCGTTTTTTTGCAGGCGGTGATGCGGTGCTCGTACCAAGCCGGTTTGAACCTTGCGGGTTGACCCAAATGTACGGGCTGCGCTACGGCACAGTGCCAGTCGTTTCTGCTGTCGGGGGCTTGGCCGATACGGTCATTCACGCGTCTCCGGCCGCTATGGCCGCCGGGGTAGCCACGGGCATTGTGTTCCATCCGGTTGATGCCATTGCCCTTGGCCAAGCGCTGCGCGCGCTCACCCAGCTTTACTCAAATCCCAAAGAATGGGCAAAAGTGCAAAAGAATGCGATGCGCCAAGATGTCGGCTGGGCCGGTTCTGCGCTGGCTTACGCCCAGTTGTATGAAGGACTTGTTAAGTGAATATTTCGGCCCTTACCGCTACAGCTGGCAGCGCTTGGCCGATGGGGGCGACGTTGCGTGACAATGGCGTCAACTTTGCGGTGTTTTCAGCACATGCAACGGAAATGACGCTGTGTCTGTATTCATCCGACGGTCGTCGCGAATTGGCGCGCTTCGCGTTTCAAGACCGCGAAGACGATATCTGGCACATTCACATCGCGGGCTTGGAAGCGGGGGCTTTATACGGGTTTCGTGCCCACGGACCCTATGCGCCTGAACACGGCCACCGGTTTAACCATCATAAACTGTTGATGGACCCCTATGCCAAGGGCCTTTCTGGGCGTTTGCGCTGGTCTGATGCTTTGATGGGTTACCGCGTTGGCAGCGGGCGAGGGGATTTG
Organism: Rhodobacterales bacterium; assembly: GCA_013298675.1. Taxonomy (GTDB): domain Bacteria; phylum Pseudomonadota; class Alphaproteobacteria; order Rhodobacterales; family Rhodobacteraceae; genus JAAFU01. The sequence goes on from JAAFIJ010000161.1 coordinate 2,791, forward strand.
TCGTTTGATCTGCGCGACAATGCCTTTGCTGTGCCAAAATCCGTCGTAGTTGATTCTCGCTTTGACTGGGGCAACGACCGCGCGCCGCAACGCGCCCTAACCGATACGATCATTTATGAGGCGCATGTCAAAGCGCTGACCATGTGCCATCCCTCCGTGCCCGAACATCAGCGCGGAACCTATGAAGCCTTGGCACATCCCGCGATTGTTGATCATCTTACGACCTTGGGCGTCACTGCGATTGAACTTTTGCCAATCCACGCCTTTTTTGATGATCGCTTTCTGGTAGCAAAGGGCCTTCGCAATCATTGGGGATATAACTCTGTCGGATTTTTCGCGCCAGAACCGCGTTATGGCGGACACAACCCGTTGAAAGAGCTGCAAACCGCGGTCAAGGCGCTGCACGCTGCGGGCATCGAAGTGATCTTGGATGTCGTTTACAATCACACCGGCGAAGGTGACGAGTTTGGCCCGACCTTGGCGTTTCGGGGCCTTGATAACGCAAGCTATTACCGCTTGTCACACGATGGCAGGCACTATGCCAATGACGCCGGGACAGGCAATACGCTGAACCTGACCCATCCCGCCGTCTTGCGCATGGTCATGGACAGTCTGCGGTACTGGGTTGAACAGGTCCATATAGACGGGTTCCGCTTTGATCTGGCCACGATTCTGGGCCGCGAAATCCATGGCTTTGACCCGCAAGGCGGCTTCTTTGATGCGATCCGCCAAGACCCTGTGTTGTCGCGCGTCAAACTGATCGCAGAGCCTTGGGATATCGGACCGGGGGGCTATCAGTTGGGCGCATATCCAGCACCTTTTACCGAATGGAACGACAGATTTCGTGACGGCATGCGCCGGTTTTGGAAAGGCGAAGCGGGACACGCGCCAGAGCTGGCACGCCGTTTTCTAGGATCAGCCGAGAAGTTTGACCATTCGCACCGCGCCGCTACCTCGTCTGTCAACTTTGTCACCGCGCATGACGGCTTTACCTTGCAAGATCTGGTGACCTATTCAGTCAAGCGAAACCTCGCAAATGGTGAAGACAACCGTGATGGCCACGGGGACAATCACGCCGACAACATGGGCGTAGAGGGGCCATCAGCAGACCCGGACATCAATGCGGCACGCGCTCTGCGCAAACGCAATCTGCTGGCCACCCTTTTGTTGTCACAAGGGGTTCCAATGGTGCTTGCGGGCGACGAGCTAGGCCATACCCAAGACGGCAACAACAACGCCTATGCCCAAGATAATGCGCTGACGTGGATCAATTGGGCGCGCGCAGATACGGACCTTGCAGCGTTTGTTGCACGGCTGACCGCTTTGCGGCGTGCGCATCCTGTACTACGGCAAAAGCGGTTCCTGCACTCGCAACTGCGCAGCGCCGATGGCTTGCCCGATGTGATTTGGCGGCGCCGTGACGGGGCCACGCCCGAACCCGGCGATTGGCACGACCACAGCTTTCGCACCCTGGGGGCAGAGCTGCGAATGGCGGCGCATGGCCCTGACACAAACGACGCCCTGTTTGTCGTAATCAATGGGGCAGGGCCTACACGCATGACGATGCCCAAAACAGCACCAGACTGGTGGTTGGTTTTGGACACAACACGCCCCAATGCAGCGCCTGAAAAGGCACTGTCCTCGCTTGATTTGCCCGGACAATCTGTTCTTGTATTCCAATCGTCACGCCCAGGAGATTTGCCATGACCCATCACATCGTTGCGACCACGCCGATTGCCGGGCAAAAGCCCGGCACCTCTGGTTTGCGCAAAAAGACCGCTGTGTTCATGGGGCGCCATTATCTGGAAAACTTTGTTCAGTCGATTTTTGATGTTGTAGGAACAACGGGAAAAACCTTTGTTTTGGGCGGTGATGGGCGCTATTTCAACGACCGCGCCGCACAAGTGATCATGCGCATGGCGGCTGCAAATGGCGTGGCGCGGATCATCATCGGCAAAGGCGCTATCCTATCAACCCCGGCGGCAAGTCATCTGATCCGGTTGAACAAGACTGACGGCGGCATCATCATGAGCGCGTCACACAATCCGGGCGGTCCCGACGAAGACTTCGGCGTCAAGTTCAATATGTCCAACGGTGGCCCTGCACCGGAGTCCGTAACCGAGGCGATGTACAAACGTACAACGGAAATCACCTCCTATCCGATGTTTGACGGCCAAGATATTGATCTGGACAAGATCGGGCGTGTTCATCTGGGACCGATGATCATTGACGTGGTCGACCCCGTTTCTGATTACGCAACGCTTATGGAAAGCCTGTTTGATTTCCCTAAAATCCGCGCCATGTTCCAATCAGGGTTTCGAATGCGCATGGACAGCATGTGTGCGGTCACTGGCCCCTATGCCATTGAAATCCTTGAGAACCGTCTTGGTGCGGCCAAGGGCACCGTGGTCAACGGTACGCCATTGCCTGACTTTGGTGGCATGCACCCTGATCCAAACCCGACATGGGCAAAAGCGCTGATGGATGAGATGTTCAGCGACTCCGGGCCTGATTTTGGCGCCGCATCTGACGGCGACGGCGACCGCAACATGGTTGTAGGCCGCGGAATTTATGTGTCGCCCTCTGACAGTCTCGCGGTTCTGGCAGCCAATGCGCATCTTGCTCCGGGCTATGCCAAAGGACTGGCTGGGGTCGCACGATCCATGCCCACCTCGGCCGCTGCGGACCGGGTTGCCGATGCCTTGGGGATTGCCAAGTTTGAAACTCCGACGGGCTGGAAGTTTTTCGGAAACCTCTTGGATGCTGGCCGCGCGACGTTGTGCGGCGAAGAAAGCTTTGGCACCGGGTCAGACCATGTGCGTGAAAAGGACGGCCTATGGGCAATCTTGCTTTGGCTGAACATTCTTGCTGTTCGACGCGAATCTGTGGCCGAGATTTTGGCAGCACATTGGACAAAATACGGGCGCAACTACTACAGCCGTCACGATTTTGAGGCTGTCGACGCGGGCAGGGCGGATGCGATGGTTCAGGCCCTGCGCGATGCTTTGCCGTCTTTGCCGGGACGCGAAATAGAGGGTCTTCGCATCACAGAGGCGGATGATTTTGCATATACCGATCCGGTGGATGGTTCGGTGTCAAAATCCCAAGGGGTTCGGATTGTGTTTGATGGTGGATCCCGCATCGTGATGCGACTGTCAGGAACTGGGACCCAAGGTGCCACGCTGCGTGTCTATCTGGAACGCTACGCCCCTGGGCCGGAAGGATTGGACCACGACCCTCAAGACGCCTTGGCGCCAATCATTCGCGCCGCGCATGAATTGGCGAGCATAGAGCAATACACCGGGCGTACCGCGCCAGATGTCGTGACCTAATGGCGCAAACAGCCAAGTTTTTGTCGCGGATGTTACAGAACTAAAAGCCCCGCGGCGATTTCTTGACACATGTGTCGAGAAGGAGAGTGCGATGAGCGAACCCAAAGGTCGATCCGGCAGACAGGCCCGGCAAGTGGCACGTGCGACAAAGGGTGGCGGCATCGGCCGCCCCTATATCGTTCGCAACATTCCAACTTATGACGTGTTGTCCGAAGAAAACCTGCTCAAGGTTGAGGCGGCGGCAGACCGCATTCTGGCCGAAACCGGAATAGAGTTTCGTGACGACCCAGAGCTGATCAGCAAGTGGAAAAAGGCCGGGGCCAAGGTCGACGGCATTTTGGTCAAGTTTGAACCCGGAATGCTCCGCGAGATTTTGAAAACGGCTCCGTCAGAGTTCACTCAACACGCCCGCAATCCTGCAAACAATGTGCGCATCGGGGGCAAGAATGTTGTTTTTGCCCCCGCCTATGGCAGCCCGTTTGTGATGG
>JAAFIJ010000162.1:0-1579 GCA_013298675.1 Rhodobacterales bacterium
CCCGCCTTCAAATCGCCCAAAGTGACCAGAGAGCCAAGCAATTGGGCCGCATAATCCTCACTGCTTTCTACCGGCAGCAATGACGGCAAATTGTCGATTGCCGTCACATCAAGCGGCGGATGTTCTGCCACGCGCAGTGCTGGTGCTTGCCAATCTGTTGCGCGGTCATAAACCTTGATGGGTGAGAAATCAGACGTCGGATCGCAGGCAATATCTCCGATCACCGTCAGCGCGCGCGCATCCGATTTAGCAGAAGCGGGCACAAAGACCGGGCAACCGGGGCGCGCAAGGATACAATTCAAGAAAATCTCATGCTCCAACACCTGTGGGAAGGGCCCGCCGCTGGCTGTCTCTGCCAAATCCCATTTGGTCACCGAAACGCCCATCGCCTCGCATAAGTCGGCCGCACCCGTCCCAACCCGGCCCAAGGCCCCGATGATGATCGCGTGCGGGCGGCCAAGTGTCGCGTATTGCGTGCCCAGATCGGCCAAAAGTGCTGTCTTACTTGGGTACTTTGAAACAGGTCCCGCGATGTCGCCCCGCTGCTGCGCAGCCCAGCATTTCAACGACAGCGCCGCTCCCGCATAGCCTGCCCAATAGCCAAAAGCGGCAACACGGCGACCGTGATCATCAACCAGATACTCAAGATCATAGAGCGTGCCTCCTCCTGCCTTGAACCGCTTCAACAGCTCTTGGCCAGCGGGCTGGCCCTTAAAGGCGTGGCCAAACATGATGTGTTTGTGCACCAGGGGCGTGCCATCCTCGGGCAGTTCCTTCAGTCCAAAGATGATCGCATCGCGTGGTGCAGATGGCCAAAGATTTTCGGCAACAATCTGACACCCCGCTGCCGCATATCCCTCAATCGCAATGGCACGCACGGAACTGTGCTCGACCGTCACCGCTATTCCAGCCTCAATCAACGCCGCCGCCCCGTCTGGCGTCAGCCCCACTCGCTCTTCGTTTGGACGTTGTTCGGCACGAACCCACAGATGTGTCACGCTTGTTCTCCAAAAAGAAAATCTGACCCTATGGTCAGATTGCCTAAAAATTCCCGTCCAGAGATACCAGATAGTGCCGCAGACAAAAGAGGTTTCAAGCGTGGCCTTGCCGAATATCGAAACTGGACTGGCCATAGATTTTAGCGTCGCCGCTTTGATCGCCGAGCCACTGTGTCCACACACCACAATTCCGACTTGCGCCCCGCAAACATTTTGTTGCGCCACTTGGCACATTCAGGAACTGGTCTGAACCTTCCCGACAGGCTATTATATTCTTTACGTTGACATAAGGTCTTGGGTGCATGGGTTTCTTTTCGCTTTTAGCAGATGTTCTGTTCGTCGGGCATTCCTTGGTAAGTCCCAACCTGCCCCCCATGCTTGAGCAAGCCCTGATCGAGATGGGCACACCCGCGACCGTCGAGGCGCAGATTATCAACGGCGCACCTCTGTCCTACAACTGGGACCATAGTGCCGAAGCCGAAGGTGTAGATGCCCGCGTCCGGCTGGCCGATCAAGGCACCGATGTCTTGATCCTGACAGAGGCGCAGCCCCTCGCTAGCCATGTAAAGTGGTCCGACACA
>JAAFIJ010000162.1:1589-6597 GCA_013298675.1 Rhodobacterales bacterium
TCTGACCCGCGACTTGCCCTTGTGGGAACAGGTCGCTCGCAATGCCTCTACCCTCAGCGGCGTTGCCATCAGTGTTATTCCCGTGGGTCAGGCGATGGGCGCGCTGGCCGATGACATCGCAGCAGGCAAAATTGCGGGTTTTGATAAAATCGAAGACCTGTTTGCCGATGACATCCACCCAAACGGCAAAGGGTTTTACTTTGTCGCCATGGTCCAAGCAGCCATGATCACGGGTAAAAGCCCCGAAGGGCTGCCTGCCAAGATCACCCGATCTTGGCTGTCGCGTGACGATGTATTGACAGACGAACAAGCGCAGGCGCTTCAGCGTGTCGCTTGGTCTACCGTTCAGGCCTATGTTCAAAAACATGCTTTGGCTCCTGCCACAGCGGCGAAAGTATTGCCCGTGTCAGAAGTAGTTCCAGCAAACGTTTCGCCGAGTCCAAGCCCGGAAACCCTCGATTTCACCAAAATCTCGCCGATCACCAACCCGAACCTTGCGATGGGCCTGACCGGGGTGAATGACTGGTCCGTCCAACTTCCCTTTCTAGACATCATGAAAACAGCCCGGCCTTGGGTTGGGCATTTCCCTGGCAAATGGGGGGGCTGGGGGCACGATGACCTGCTGCGCAACGGTTATCTTGACGGTGATGGTTGGCCGAAATCAATGCCGCCAGAATTGGCCGCCATTGCGACCCTGATCCTGACCGATTTTCCCGCCAATGCCGCTGGTGCAGCGGGGCGCTTTGTCTTGACCTATCAAGGCACGGGCGATGTCACGCTGGAAGGGCGCGGCCAAGTGGTGACATCAGCCCCCGGCCGCATCATCTTTGATTTCACGCCCGGAGAAGGCGGTGTGATCATCACGCTGCGGGCCATCGACAAAAACAACCCAATTCGCGCTATGCAAGTGGTTCGCGAAGACCGTGAGGCGATGCTGAACGCGGGCGCCCTTTTCAACCCGGATTGGCTGGCGCGGATCCGGGGCGTCAAAACCATTCGGTTTATGGATTGGATGGCCACCAACGATTCTGGCCTCGCCCATAGCGTCGACCGTCCCAAAACCCGCGATTACACTTGGGCGCGGGTCGGTGTGCCGATGGAAGTGATGATCGCCCTTGCCAATGAGCTGCAGGCAGATCCGTGGTTTACTCTGCCGCATTTGTCCGATGACGGACTGATCCGAGACTATGCTGTGATGGCCGAAACCGGTCTGGCCCCCGAACTGCGCGCCCATGTGGAGTTTTCAAACGAGGTGTGGAACTGGCAATTTGCCCAAGCCAATTGGGCCGAGGACATGGGCAAGGCGCGTTGGGGGAAAGACCAGACATGGGTTCAATTCTATGCGCTGCGCGCCAGCGAGATGGCAGATATCTGGGCTGACGTCTTTAAGGCCAACCCAAAGCGGCTTGTGCGGATCATTTCCACCCAAACCGGTTGGTTTGGTCTGGAAACGATGCTGCTAGAGGCACCTTTGGTCATGGCCGAAGGGCGTGATGCGCCCGCCACCCACTTTGATGCCTATGCCATCACCGGATATTTCAGCGCGATCTTGGCCGCCGACACGAAGATCGACCTGCTGCGCGAATGGATCGCCACATCACAGGGCGCCGCAAAATCTGCTTCCACGCGCTTTGAGCTGGCAAATCAATTGGCAGGGCAAGAGTTGCGAGACGGTTCAATCTCGGGCGATCCGACGGACAGTTTGCAGAGTTTGCTCGACACCACCTTACCCTATCATGCCGATATCGCAAAGCAACGCGGGCTGACGTTGATGATGTACGAAGGGGGCACCCATGTTGTTGCCTACGGACCCCAAGCCGATGACCCTGAGGTGACGGCGTTTCTAAACCAACTGAATTACTCGCCTGAAATGGGCGCGCTCTATGATGATCTGTTGCAAGGCTGGGCGGCGGTGACCGATGCCCCATTTAACGCCTTTGTCGATATCTATACGCCCGGAAAATGGGGCAGTTGGGGCGCTTTGCGGCATTTGGGCGATGACAACCCACGCTGGCAGGCGCTGGCAAAAGGATGCGGCAGATGTTGAGCGTGATCATCCCCGCTTCAAATGAGGAAACCTATATCGGTGCCTGCCTGACCGCGCTTTGCGCGTCGGACCCAATTCCCGGTGGGGCCGAAGCGATTGTGGTCGCCAACGGATGCTGCGATGCGACCGCCGCGCGTGCTCAAGAGTTTGCAGCACAGGCTGCGGCCAAGGGCTGGGGGTTTCGCGTGATCGACCTTGCCGCAGGTGGCAAACCCAATGCGCTGAACCAAGGGGATTTGGCGGCAACGGGAACAATACACGCCTATCTTGACGCCGATTGCATCGTGACGCCCTCGCTGATGGCCGGGCTGGTCGCCGCCTTGGCACAAGAAGCCCTCCTGTATGCAGGTGCGACCCCGGTCATTCCGCGTGCGCGCAGTTGGATCACCCGCGCCTATGCCCGGTTTTGGCAAAGCCTGCCTTTTGCCCAATCTGTGGCCCCCGGATACGGGCTTTTTGCCGTGAATGCCGCAGGACGCGCCCGTTGGGGTGAATTTCCGGCGATCATCTCGGACGATACCTTTGTGCGACTGCAGTTCACCCCTGAAGAGCGGGTGCAAATCGCACCCCGCTATGACTGGCCGATGATTGAAGGGTTTGCCGCCCTGACCCGGGTGCGGCGCAGGCAAGATGCGGGCGTGGCCGAAATCGACGCCAAATATCCCGGACTTTTATCGCGTGAGGGCAAGGCCCCTTTAACCAAAACCAACCTGCTGCGGCTCGCCGCGCGCGACCCCGTTGGCTTTGCCGTCTATGTCGCTGTATCGTTGAACGTGCGCCGCCAAAAGGGCAACACCAGTTGGACGCGCGGTCGTTAAATCGGGGTACCTTGCGGTAAACAACCGCTGATGCCTGCAGGCAAAACCAGCACCGCGCCAGCGTCATAAAGGGCCGTCACCAACCCCTGCCCCCCGCGAACTGTCACGCTATAAGGACCCACGGACGTCACGGACACACCTTGCGGCAATTGGCTGAGGAACCCCGGTGCCGGAAACATCACCAGCGCTGCCGGCGCCCCGCCAAACCGCATTACCGCCGCCAAAATCATCAGCCAAAGGCACAGCGCAGTCGGCACTGCGGCGACCAGCCATCTTAACCCAATATGCGCGGGCGCAGTTTCGATCATCACGGCTTCAGTAGTCATGAATATGTTCCACCCCCGGCGTAGCGCGCAAAGCGTCGGCAAGGTCTGCGACCTTTACCTTAACCAGATGGCGGAAACCCGGATTGCCTTGGCGGACAAAACTATAGATCGCGTTGGGCCAGTCAGCATCGGGGGAAATCGCCGTGAACAAAATGTCATCATTGCCAGCGATTTCCACAAAGTCAGCGCCTTTTGCCGCCAATGCTTTGGCCAGATCCGTAAAGGCGCGGTAGCGTGGGGTTTCCACCTCTACCCCCTCGGGGCGCTGAGAAATCACTCTAACCCCTTCAAACTGCGCAAGGGTATCTGGCGTCATCCCTGCGACGATCACCCGCATGCGCAAGGCGTCAGGCTCCATCCCCGCCACGGCAGCGCCAATAACGCCTGCATAGGCCGACTTGACCCGCGCCTCTGTTCCAAGGGCAAAGGCGCGCTCTCGGTCACGAAACCCGGTCGGTTGTGCCGCTTGTAGGGCCGCGTTGTCCGCCGCAAAGTCCCAGCGATACCAAGGAACTTGCTGCAAAAACGTCGCGTAGGCGTCAGACTGCGCCGCCGACAGATCGTCCAGAGGTGCGCGCGTATCGCCCCGCACCATCACCGCCAACCGCCCAAGCGTTTCTTCGTAGGCAGCTTTCGCCAGCAACTCGGCCGTGAAACTAACCCCGATCGTATAGACCATCTGTTTTGTTGGCCCGTCCACCCCGCCATGCGCCCCCGCTTGGCGTGACAACTGACACAGCGACGACCAAAAACCCCCGATCGAGCGCAGATACCCAAAGTCATGTGGTGCGCCTGTGCGGATCACTTCGGCATAATCATCATAGGCGTGCACGATATGCCATTCGGGATAGGTCAACAAAGTGCGGCTTTCCCCGCGCTGCGGATCCAACGGCAACAGGCGCACGTAATCATCGGCGACACCATCGCTTTGGCACATGGTTTCAACATAACCCACCGGCGATAGCAGGCCCAAAATGAGAGCGACCAAGCAAAAGCCGAACCGTTTGGCCCAGCGCCAAAGCCAGCTCACTTACGAAGTCCCATCAACAAAGCAAATCCGCCCAGCGCGACATGGGGTGCGTTCGCTTTGATCTTAAAGGAAAAATCCAGATCCTGTATGCCATAGTTAAAAATGCCAAGGTCAAGATAGCCAGACCCTGTTGCAAGCCCCAACAAACCGTCCCCCAGATAAATCGCCCCAAACAGCAGTAGAAATTTCCGCGCGGCCGAGGTCGAGATCAACGCGGCAAGCAGCGCCCAAAGCGCTGATCCGCCGTGCAGCGCGTCATCATAAATGTCCAAGGCAAAGATCCCAAAAGCCACGCCATTGGCATCAGTCATCCCCGGAATATAGTTCAGCGCCGCCACCAACGACAGGACAACGAAATAGCCAAAAGCAATCTTGCGGTGCATGATCTTTTCCCTAAATCTTGGCCAAATACTTTTCCCACAGCGCGTTGCGGAACAACAATCCCGGATCAACTTTGCGCTTTAGCGCCGCAAATTCAGCTGCGCGCGTATAGCCCGCAGCAAACTGCGCGACCGATGCATGCGGACGGTAGGGCAAATAATAACTGCCGCCAATCGCTTGGACGGCATCGATCATCCGCCCAGTCATCCACGCCATATCCGTCTCGCCCCGTGCGGTCATTTCCTGTGAAAACAGCAAAACCGACGCAATCCTTGGGCCGTTTGGCGCATAGGACAGTAGCGATGTTGCGTCCTGTTCCACCCAGCGCAGGGTAATATTCAACAATTCCTGATAGCTTGCCGGGATAATCTCGCGGCAAATTTGTAGAAAATCAACAAAGCGGTCA
>JAAFIJ010000163.1 GCA_013298675.1 Rhodobacterales bacterium
TCGATGTGTTCGGATCGGCTGGCGTGGTGCCTGCGATATTGGCGATCGCCGAAACAGTGGACCCGTTGCCAGCAATCACTTGCCCCGAAAACGCCAAAGTAGCGCTGCCATTGACCGCAATCGGGCCCGCGATCACACAGCTATAGGTCGACCCGGACAGGGTACACCCCGCGGGCGGCACCACATTGGCCAAACCCGTCGGAATGGGAAAACTAACCGTTTCGTCGGTCGCTGTGTTTGGGCCTAGATTGGTTGCCGTAAACAAATAGTTTAGCGTGGCCCCCGACATGACGCTTGCCGGACCGCTCAACTGTAATTGCATGTTCGCGCCCGCAACCACTGTCGTTGACTGGGCTGCCACGTTGTTGGACACATCTGGGTCGTTCAGCGTCGGGATCGAAATTGTGACCGTATGGGTGCCCGCAGCACTGGTCTGCACGGTGATTGCGCCCGAAGCCCGTCCATCCGCAGCCAAAGCTGGAACCGAACACACCACAGTTGCCGGGCCAACAGCAGGAGCAGGGGTGCACCCAGTAATTGCGCCCGTCACACCGGTAAATGTCAATCCAACCGGAATATCCAAACCAATTGTTGTCGCGGGGGCAGCTGTCAGGGTGCTGTTATCGACCGCAATTTGATAGGTGATCGCCGCACCAGCAATCGTAGGATCAAATCCAACGTCGTTGATATTGGCGACCCAGTCATTCGACTGGGCGTTGGCTGGCGCAGCGACACTCGCGACGGCTAAAGTGAACGCCACAATGCACGCAAAAACCCAAAGCATCACGGTCATGAAGGATTGTTTCGCGCATTTGCGCCCAACGGTCACATCGTTTGCGCTGCCGCGACCATTGTTCAAGCCATTCATAAAGTGCCCCCGCTTATCAAGTTTTGCTTCGATCTTTGTGGAAGTCGATTTCACAAGAGCAGTCAGATCGGCACTCAAAAAATTTGGACTGAAACGCACTGCCCAGACTGTTAACCATTCGATAACAATTCGAACAAGGGCGTTTTCTGATCTTGCGCGGCGTGCTTTACTTTTTCTCAAGATCACGTTGCAGTTGTGCCGAAAATGTTACTTTTCCGCTGTGGAGTGTTGGCTCCGTCCGTCGTCGAATTGTCTGGAACTAGCAGTTGATTTTCACCCAGACCTGAGCCGGTTTTGCGCCCGATTTTCACTGAGAACAAAATGGGTCTTAGAATGATGGACGCCTTGCTTGGGATTTTTGAACGCAAGAAGACCCAAATATATCGATTGCGAAGCCCAAAGAGGTGTTCAAGCGCGATGCAGCGGCCTAGGCCGAGGATCGGGGGCATCTGATGCCGAATATAGGAGATCCGGCGCAAAACTGTTCACTTGCACCAATCTTAGTGTGATAGCGGCGCGGGCGCCCGATGCATCGGCATTGTGCCCTTCCGTTAGAAAGAGTCGCCCCTCACTGGACCGGGTTTACGCGGGAACCATGGTCTGGGCATAGGTCAGCAGGCCGTTTGTCGCCTCAAGTTTAGACGCCAATGAACGATTGAAAATCGACATCATCAAAGCAGCAAGGTCACGGTCTTCGGCCTCAATTTGTCGCATGTTTTCCGCACTTAGGCATAAAACCGTTGATGCCTCTTCGCAAATCACTTCGGCGTTGCGCGGGCGACCTGACATATGCGCGATCTCGCCAACAATTGCACCCGGCCCCAGAACGCGTACCCTTAAGGATTTGCCCGGCGCGTTTGGCAAGTGCACACCAAGGCGCCCGGTGGTGACGAAAAAGACGTCGCCTGACATATCCGCCGCTTTGATAAGGACGTCACCTTTCGCAAGCACAATGCGCTGCATCTTCGCGATCAGATCGACCGTGCGCGGATGTTGGCGGCCCAATTCGAACAGAACCTGTGCTACATCGCTTTCTTCACTGCGCAAGCCCAACTTGCCCAAAAGTTGGTTCTCGCAGTGCTCGATCGCCTCATCCAAACCGGACCACAGCAAAAACTGCGGACCTGAAATCGGTTGCCCAAAAACGGTTATGGGGAGGCCCCATTTTGTGAAAACAGCTTGTAAGCCGGCTGTAACCCCGGTCAGATGTGCGGAAATACCGTGGGATTGCAGCAGGTTCGACAACTTGTCCAATGCAGAGCAGGCCGACGAGTCAAACGTTAGAACTTCTGAAAAATCAATAATTACCGCCTCAACTCTGGGGTTTTGGGTCGTGACCATGCGCAAATGCGATATCAACCGTTCGACAGAGCCAAAGAACAACGGACCTTGCAAATGCAAGATGCAGATCCTGTCACCCTCTTGGCGTAACGCGTCGCGGTGCAGGACACTTCGGTCGCGGATACTTTGTCGTGTCGCGACAGAGTTGGACTGTCGGATGATCGGCATGCGGATTGAGGCATAGGCAAAGGCCGTAACAGCCAATGCAAGGCCGATGCCAATTGCAGGCAAAATGCCAACAATTGCTGTGGCCAGCACGATCGCCAGAACGGTGAGGGCATCGATAAACGTCAGCCGTTTGGCAGTGGCGAACAGCCAATCCGACAGCATTGCCCAGCCGATAAACATCAACAGGGCTGCGGGAATGAACACCGGAACGCTGTTTACCAGAACGGGTGCCAGAAACGCCGCCAAAACCACCATCGGAATATAGCCCGCGATCACGCCCCTTTGATGCACGCCAAGCTTTGCCATCATGATGCTTGCGCCACCTTGCAGATAGGCGGTCAGACCGCCAGTCAGGCCAATGCCCAAGTTTACAAGGCCCGTGATCCGCAACTCGTGGTTCTCATCAACATCACCCCGTGTCGCCAACTCGACGCCAGACAGGTTCAAGAGTATCCCCAACAGGTTCAAGAGCACCACAGCCGCGATGACCGGGGCAACGCTTGCAACTGCGGCCCAGTCGATCAAGAACAACGAAGCAGCCGAGAATGAACCACCCGTTGTTGCGCTGATGTCCGGAATCAAGCCCATTGCCGCAGCCTGTGTTGCGTCGAGGCCAGTGGCTGATGCAATCAGATGATACCCGATCAGCGCCGCAAAAATGATAACCACTACTGGCATCGTGCCTTTGATATAGCGGACCGCAAGTGTCAGCAGCACCGCCATAAACAACGCAGGGATCAATCGCAGTTGCACCAAAGGATCGCTTGCCGCTGTCCAGATGGCCGCAAGCCCATTTTGATGGGTCACGATTGTCAGGGCTGCAAAAACCAACAAATAGCCAGAACTTGCCAGAAACCCTGCCGCGACCGGAAAGGGAAACATCCGCACCAAACGCCCAAGTCCAAGCCGTCCGATGATCCAGAATGTCACGCCTGACAGCAACGCCGACGTTCCGATGACCGCAAAGGCGGTTGCGACCTTTGCATCATTCGTTCCGGCAACAGCGCTTGTTGCAAGTAAAATGGCCGGGGCAAGAATTGAAATCGTCGTGTCTTGCGAGATACCAACTGCGCGGGGGATGCGCCCGAACAGGAAAAGCGTCAGCGTGGCTGCTGCCGTTCCCAACAAGAACAATCCCGTTGCCGCGCCAAGGCCACCTGCAAGCGCGCCGGTGAAGCAGATGGTGGCAAGTGCCAGACAATGCGCGGCGGCATCTGCGCCAAATATGACCCCAACCAACGCTGAGCGCCAGTATCCCGACGGTGCCTGAGTTACAGGCAAATCCAAGTTTGACAATCCGGCACCTTGCTGGGGCTTGTGCCCCCTGAACGTTTATTTGGCAGAGGTTAACCCAGTTCTTTTTCAGCAAGCAAGCAAAGCCGAGTGCCAGTTCGGGGTTTCCGATGCATTTTTGCACGCATCAAATTGCCACAGATGCACAACGCAACGAGAGCGAGCATACGCACCGTCAGTTTTCAGCCAGGACGTTCAAAGGGATGCATCAGCTATTGTCCCCATTCGGACTCGTTTCGATTGTCGTTGTCCGGGATCGGCGGGACCATTCCAAACAGCTTGTACGACAAAAGCCTTGCCCGACGCGCAATCTCGGAATGGGTGCGCAGATAATTCAACGAGTTATAGTCATAAATCGATGTTGCCGGGATAACACCCAGGGTTTTGGGCATGTTGTTGACCGAAAAGGTCGTCAGGGTGCTTTCGCGCCAATCCAGTGTGCGATCGATGGTCATCAGGCCCAGATCGCGCCATGGGAACGCGGTTTCATCCCAGATCACCATGTTGTTAAAAATCTCTGGGTCCTCATTGTCGGTGGCCGGATGGGTTTGAATCTGAATGCGGTAGCAAGCCCCCTCGCGTTTTACCCGGTCTTCATATTCATATTTCAGATAATTGCGGCCACGTGTCTCGTGCGGCAAAATCCGTTGATTACATTGATCCCAATTTGAGGGGTTGGGGTCGATCCCAGTTTCGGGCGCACCATCTGCCGGAATGGCGCGGTATTTGGCATAACGTTTGATTCCGTCGCGGCCGATGAACAGGAACGGCGTCAGGCAATGATAGTGCAGGTTTTGAAACGACGAAACGTGCCTCCGTCCAGCCCCTTGCGCGCCCGCCAAACCGTCGGGATACTTACGATCATATTCCCAGTACTGCACCCCGTGCCGTTCTCGGCGCATCATCGCAAATTGAAAGAAGCTGAGCGCGGACCAGAACAGATTGCGCTCTCCGGTGTTCATTTCGATGTCGAACGGGCTCTGCAGATGATGATCCGACAGTTTGATCGAAAGACTTCGGATGCAGTTCATCGCATCATCCAGAAACGTTGCAGAAGCGTGACGGATGCGCACGGGAAACTCTTTGCCCGCGGCAAAGAAATCATGGGCTGGAAAGTCGGGATCGTCGGCAATGCGCAGTGTGCCCGTAGCGGCTATGCCGTTGTTATGGCTCATCCGTTGCCGTTGCGGCAGGCACAAAAACACCGCAAGCATCAGGCCAAACAGCTTGGCCGCGGTCCACAGAACCAACTTGTCGACGGCGCGACCCATCCAGTAGGTCAGCCACTGCGAGGTTGTGCGCGTGCTCATATGTTGGTCCTCGACTCGATCTTGTCTATGTCCACGCCCAGCGCCATGAATTCCTTACGTCGCATTTCCAGCAGACGCGCAAAGCGGGGGTTCACATCTCCCTCTTCGTTGCGGGTGATGAAACCGTATTCGGTGCGTGACAACAGATTGGTGAACCACAGCATTTGCGTCGCGCGCGTCAGGTCAGGGGCGATTTCAAAATCGCTTTCTGGGGCCATGATCCCCTCTGGCTTGCTGCCAAATCGAAGGCCACCGCAACTGTACAGCACCTCGCCCAAATCGTCGTATTGGTGCTCGTTAATCCAAGTGTGCATGTACGTGGCGATCATGATCGCATATTTGCACGCGTCTTTCAGGTTTTGCCAATCCTCGGGGGCGGCGTCGTCAAAGGACCTCGCAGTCGTAACACGCGACAGAGCTTTGCGTTCGCCCCCAACGATTGGACGATCCAGCGATGCATCAAAACTGTATTGCAGGCAGTGATATTCAAAGCGGCGGCGGGCAAGATCGGCCCATTGGAAGCCTTCGGGGGGTGCATCTTGCGAGGCGGTAAAAGCAATAGGAACCGAATGGTTCACCAAATCTTCGGAAAAGCGGTACACCTCAAACCAGTGCGCTTTGATCGCCGGGGCCCAGTCGTCAAAAAATCCATCAACGTACACACTGACCACGTCCCAAAATAAGGTTTCGGCCTGTGCATAGGTATGGGCTGGGCTAAGTGGCACCATCGGGCGCCAGCCTTTCCAGTCTTGAAACCCCATAATATCGCGGTTGCGCTGTTCTATCCCGTCTTTGGTCAATGCCATGGCTGTTGGGATATAGCCCGCGATCAGGGTTTGACCAGCGGCATGGTCTATCAGCGACACCTCTTTCAAATGCGGCAGCAACAACGCCGCCACCGGATTAAGCCGCAGGTTGCGATGCGCCGCCACCGCGAATTGCTCTGCATTCAGATGCGTGCCCGCAAAGTGTTCCTCAATCTCGGTGTTTGACGCCCCAGTTACGCGGGCCACGCGTTTGGCATAGGTCCAGTTTGGGTCATCCGCCGGGGTAAAGACCCGCTTTTGCCAAGGATCGCGATCATAACTGGACAGAGGGCCGGTCAAGTGAATTTCATGCGGTTTGGGCAGGCCGTTTTCCTTCAGACTGAACAGAATATCCACATCAGGATAGGCGTAAACCTCGTTGCAATCGGACCAGCACTTGCCGAAATACCTGATCCAGTAGTGGCCCGGTCGGGCTGGGTCGGGCTGAAAACAACCCTTGTTCATGCCGTTCATCATCCGCTCGCCAAACCAGTCGTCGCCGCGCGTATAGCCGGGCAGATGCTCTTCGATGCAGGTCGTCAGGTTTTGAGGATAGTCCGCCTGAATTTGCGCTAGGGTTAACGATCCCGGGTCAAGCTCGATCTGTTCCAAGTGTTCGATCTTGGTCAACTCGATCGGGATGACTTGCATGATCAACGCATCAACCCGGCCTTGGGCGTAGTGTTCTGGCGCGTCGCCGTCCGCGTTGACCAAAGCGCGCGGCGTGAGCGCGCCATCAACATAGTTCCAAAAATCCATCGCAATCGTATGCAAATTGTAATCCATCCCGATCAGA
>JAAFIJ010000164.1 GCA_013298675.1 Rhodobacterales bacterium
CGCACGCAGCACAGCACGCCCCGGCGGGGTGCGCCTGTTGGACCGGGTTGAGGGGTTGGGCGATGGCCTGATCTCGCCTTTGCAGGCCTCTGCCCTGCACGCCCTGCGGCGCGGGTTGGCAATTGCTTTGGCGATGGGTGAGACGTTTGGCGCGCAATCGGGGCTGGCAGAGTTGAAAAAGGCCAACCTTGAGGGGCGGTTACCCGAACCGCGCCGGGCAGAGTTTACTGAATTGCTGGCAGCCGAGGCATTGGTGTCGATGCATGTCTTTGCCAACGCCACCGCGTTTTTGTTGGCAGCGCATTTGGGCTCTACCCCGGTTGAAGTGGGCGCTGTCGAAGAGGTGCTGACCGACAACGCCCCCCTCGCGCTGCAAGGTGTGTTGTGGGAGTTGGACCAAGACATCGGAACGCTTGCCACTGACGAGCCGCGTCTGGTCGCCACCATCGCGGCATTTTGCGAGGCGTTGATGGAAAAGGTTGCATTGCGGGCCGAAACCGCCGCGCGTCTTGGTGGCTTTGCGACAGGCGCTTGGAAGGTTGAGGCCGACGCGCTGGTGATCGCCGGGTTCAAACCCGCGCGAGCGTCCAAGGGTGGCGCTTTGACGATGCAATTCAAGAAGCCCACCGAAGTCGTCGGCAACCATATCGCCAAATACCAAAGCATGCGCTTGGCAAAGATGCTGATGGCCTATGATTTTGATCGCAAATTGAACCCCTTTGCCGAATTGGGCGGGTTTATCTTTACCTTTATGGGCGACGGCAAACCGGGCACGGGCAAGACAACGTTGATCCAGATGATGGCGGGGCTGTTGGATGGGTATTGCAAGGTGGCGGGCTATCCGTTCCGCTATCAGAACTTTTCCATCGATCAAATTGACAGCTATCAGGGCAAGTCGGGCCAGAACGCGAAGGCGTTTATTGACAACGTGATCGACCCGTCGGTCATCGCCTTTGGCACCATCGACGACATTGATCAGGTGGCAGGCAAGCGCGGCGACAGGCAATCGAGTGCCGGTCAGCAAGAGGTGACGGCGGTGTTTATGGGGGCCTTTGCCGGGGCCAACACGGTCGTGCGCGGCAACTGCACCTTTGGGATGTTTTCAAACTATCCCGAGAATGTCGACGACGCCCTGCGCCAACGGGCAGGTGCGCGGTTCTTGGTAGACGGGCCGCAAAGCCGCGAAGATTACATTGATATTCTGGCGCTTTTGTTGGGCAAGAACCACGCCATCCCCTTGGGGCAGCACGATCTTTTCGCAGCGCAAGAGATCAAAAAGGCGGTCACCGCCAGTTTTGAAGGCTATTCCCGCCCGCATGAGGACGGGTTGATCAAGGTCTGGGACAAGGTGCAATCCGACATCGGAGCGCTGGACACGCTGGCCAAACTGGGCACGTACCTAAAGGCCATCCAACAGGCCGACGCGCGGTTTACCGGGCGTGCGGTCAAGAACATCACCGACGCGGTCAAAGTCCGCGCGATGGACTTTGAACTGCCCGACGAATGGATGGAAAACCCAGATCTGTTTTTGTTCAAACCGTATGACGAAAAGCTGAGCATGATCAAAGGCATGACCACGCCGATCACGGTCGAGATGGTGATCCAAGAGATCAACCGCTACGCGGATTCGGAATTCCGCTATGCCGATAAGTCGGACGAAGTGGCGATTGAAGGCATGGTGCGGGATTTTGGTCGTCAGGAAGAGGCGAAGCGGCGGTATTTGGCGGGGAAGGGATGATGATTGAGAATTATTGGCTCAAAGCGCTTTTTGTTGTACTATTTTTGGCAATGCTTCCCAACGACGCTTTCGCAGAACGTTTCTACTGCGATATAACTGATGCATTGAAAGTCGGCGAAAAAGGAACACTTGATCAAACAGAATTTCGAGAAGAACTTCTTAAGTCTCAGCTCGTTGTAGACCGTACTACCGGCACAATTACTCACCCGGATTTTGGGACGCAATTCTTTCCAAGCGTCAAGGTAGTGGACTCCGGTTCATCGGGTTCGTCATTTAAAGTAGTGGCGCTATCCGAAGAAGGATCGCCTATAAAAGTCGGCGAAGCACCCTATAGAAACATGCTTGTTCTTCAAGTTGGTGTCTATTCACAATCTGCAGCAATGCCTATGATCCTGCTGGCTGATACGACAATAGTTCTAGGTTTATGCCATTGAATCTCCTTATCAAACTCGGTTTTTGCACTGAAAATTTGATCGTGCTTTTCCTCCCCCCCGCCAGATTTGAATTCAATCAAATCAGGCCGCGCCTGCCTGCCCGTGGCAGGCGCGTACCGCGCCAGCCAGACAGGCGCGGCCTGATTTGCCGATCGGTTTGGCCTGCTGGGAGCCCCTTGGCCTGCGGCCAACGGACGCGAAAAACGCATCGCAAGAGAGTTTTTAGATCGGTCCGGGGTAAGTGCTGTGACGTCGGGTATTTGGGGGAACGATCATGAAACGCCTGATCGAAAAAGGTCTGATGTTTGGCAATTTGATAGAGGTGTCGTCGCCCGCGCTGATCGAACGCTATAACCGCGCGTTGAAGCATCTGACGGGCAAGACCACAAAGCTGGCCGATTTCCACATCGACATCTCTGGCTATTCGCCCGAGATCGGGGTGGAGTTGGAGGATGATCACTACCTGAACCCCAACGGCTGTAATCGCCAGTTCATCTTGCTGACCACCAGCCAAAAGGGCTCGCCTCTGCTGAATATCAAATTCTCTACCTCGCGGGGGATTTTGCAGCAGTTCATAGAGGTGAACGAGGCGCAGTTGTTTGCCCTGACCGCGCGCGATGCGGTGGCGGGGGAGTTGCAAGGCTCTGTCTATGAGGTGTCAACGCCCGCCAAGCTGTTGGAAATGCGCCAGATCACGGTTGAGGCGGATACGATTGGCGGCCACGTGGCCGACGCCGAAAAGCTGACCGCGCTGATCGAGCGGTTCCGCGCGGAACCGGACGGCTGGCGCGATGACGCGCTGATTGGCGACATGATTGGTCTTGCGCGCAAAACCGGTGACGTGACGCGCATGCCGATCACCTTGCCCGCGATGACCTTTTCGCAGCCGAATTTCTGGACCAGCCATTTTGGTGGGTTGTATATTTTCCAAGACACCCGCGTGCCTGGTGTCATCGCGACCATGCCCCGTGAAAGCCTTGGCAAGATGCCGATCTTTCCCGTGTTCGACATGACGCAGCGCAATTCTATAGCCGAATGGCTGGAATTGAACGGGTTGGTCGAGCCTATCGTTCAGGCGCGTGATATGGATGCCGCGGGCGTGTTGCGCCAAAAGATGGACTTCATCCTGGTCGATGCCGCCGATGTATTGGGCGTAGAAATAGGCGATGCGCGCCGGACAGAGTTGCGCAAAATCGCCTACAAGCTGGGCGAAAGCCTGCCAGAAGAGTTCCTCGGCCTGTCCGCTCTGCTGCGTTGGGTCGAAGGGGCGGGGAGTTGGCCACGCATCACGTCAGAGCACCCGGCCTATTTCTACACCCTGCGTGCGGCGGCGGGTCCGAACCGTGATCTGGTCAACATGTTGCTGGCAGAACTGTCGCCCAAAGACGTGCGCCAGATGTTCATCACCCACAAAGAGCTGTTCTATTTGTCTTATGCCAAATGGTCCGACCGTAAGCGTCAGTATGTGGCGGATTTTCTGGAACGGGAATATAAGGTCGACGCACAAGGCGCGCGTGAGGCGTTGTTTGGGGCTGAACCGTCGATGGACCCGCGACAGCGGCCAAGCGCGAAACCCAGCCGCGACATGACAGATTTGGTGGGCCCATGGGGCGCCGTGCAACAAGGGAGGCGGAGATGATAGCAATCTTGCGGTTGGCAGTTTTCGGCTTTGTCGCAATGACCGTGACCTATGTCACCATCTCTATCTATTCGCGCTCTGTTCGTCGTGAAAAACTGGAAAAGCAGTTTGACGCGGGCGAAGTTGAGGCGGGGGATGTCGAAATGGGTCGTGATGCCTATATAGAGGCAGGAATGGTCGCCTATCGTCACGGACTGCGGCGCAAGTTGATTTGGCTGGTCTATATCATTCCAACGATCGTTGTCGCCGCGACGGTTTATTTTGTGAACTATCAGTAAGGAAAGCCCGATGTTGACCTATCTAAAATGGACCTTCCGCACCGTGCTGCTGCTGTTTGTCGCGGGCTTTCTGCATTATACACTGCCGCAGCACGACATCGTGCGCATCACCAACACGTACAACCGGTTGACCACTGTCGGCACCGAAAACGCTTGGGCCTATGCGTCACCCGATACGGGCACGGCAGAATCCAGCGTGTCGCGCGACATTCGTTTTATTGAGGCGGTTTATCCCGATGAATCGGTGATTGTGTACCGCAATGAAGACACTGGCTGGGTTTGGCCGCCGTATTTCAAATACGACAGCTCTAACCTTCAGGCCGAAGGCACGAACCTGAAATCGCCCAAAGAAACGCCGCGTTGGGTTTCGGTCACCCATTATGGCTGGCGCCTGCCGTTCCTGTCCATCTACCCCAATGCTGTCAGCGTGCATGAGGTTGCAAGCCCAGACGTAAGGATCATTCCTTGGGTCAATATCATTGTACTGACTGCGCTTGGCCTAGGATTGTTCATGCTGCGCCGCATGTGGTTGCAATTCCGCGAACGGATGATCGAACCCGCAATGGCCGAAGTGGGCGAGACATGGGACGAGGTAGAGGCACGCGCCGATGCGGCCAAGGCCAGCGCAGGCGGTCTGATGTCGCGCATTGCCGCATGGTTCGCGACATGGCGCAAGAAGGGCTAGATCGTTAGCCCATTCATCAAAATAGAAATGCCGGACAGTTTCCACTGTCCGGCATTTTCATTTCAGGATCATACTGTTAGCTGCGCAAAACGCCGCTGGTGGCTTTGGATACCTTTTCGATGATCTTGGCTGAAACCGCCTCGATCTCTGCGTCGGTCAGGGTTTTGTCTTGTGGCTGCAACCGCACGGTCAAAGCGATCGATTTCTTGCCAGCGCCCAACTGAGCCTCGGCTTTGTCGCCGGTAAACTGGTCAAACACACGCACCGAGTCGATCAAGGCTTTGTCAGCACCCAAGGCGGCATTGACCGCTGTCAAAGCTTCTACGTCTTTGCCCACCACAAAAGCGAAATCGCGGTCCACTGCTTGCAGGTCAGAGATGTCAAGCGCTGCCTTCGCGGGGGTTTTGATCTTTGGCTGCGGCACGTTGGCTACAAGAACGGTATAGGCAACGGCGGGTCCTTTGACCCCCATCGCGGCCAATATCTTGGGATGCACTTCACCGAAGGTGGCAATCAGATTGGGGCCAAGGCCAATCGCGCCGGACCGTCCCGGATGCCACCAAGCGGCCACCTTACGGGTGATTTGCACACGGGCAGGGGCGCCAAGGGCAGCAAGTACCGCCTCGACATCAGATTTGGCATCGAACACATCGACTGGACGGCTGCTGCCATGCGGGTCGCGCAAGGATGACTGGCCGATCAACAGACCAGTTGCTTGCAAATGCTGTTCGCCCGGCTCTCCACCACTGAAAACGGGACCAATCTCAGCCAGTGCCAAATCCATGAAGCCGCGCGCCTGATTGCGCGCTGCTGCCCGCAACAGTCCGGGCAACAGGTCAGGACGCAGATGGCTCATTTCTGACGAGATTGGGTTATCGACGCGGACAGCATCAGTGCCGCCGCCAAACATGGTAGCCGCCGCGTGATCGATAAAGCTGTAGGTGACGCATTCATTATAGCCCAAGGCCGCAATCGTACGCCGGGCGGTTCGTTCGCGCATTTGCAATGGGGTCAGAATCGGGCGCGGCACACCAGGAACCGCGCGGGCCAAAGGCTTGCCGACCAGCTTTGCCAGCGACGCGATCCGCGCCACTTCTTCCACCAGATCAGCTTCGCCCAACACGTCGGGGCGCCAGCTTGGCGGCGTCGCCATGTCGCCCTTCATCACAAACCCTAATGCCGTCAGCGTCTGGCGCTGCTCTGCTTCGGGGATGTCCATACCGACAAGACTGATGACGCGGGCGGGCACCAAACGGTAGGCACGTGTGGTATCAGGGGCCGCACCGTCCACCGCGATGTCAGAGGCGGTGCCGCCGCACAGATCAAGGATCATCTGGGTCGCAAGATCCAATCCGGGCATCGTAAATGCCGGATCAACCCCACGTTCAAAGCGGTAACGCGCGTCAGAATTGATCTTTTGCGCCCGGCCCGTGGTCGCCGTTGTGATCGGGTCCCAAAACGCGGACTCTAGAAACACATCGGTCGTCTCTGGCGTGCAACCAGAGTGGATGCCCCCCATAATGCCTGCCAGCGATTCCACGCCATTGGCGTCAGAAATGGCCAGTTGGCCCGGGGCCAGCGTGTAGGTCTTTCCATCCAGCGCTGCAAACTGTTCGCCGCCGGACGCGGCATGAATACGCAACGCACCGCCGGCCACCTTTGCAAGATCAAACACGTGCAAGGGGCGGTTCAGATCGAAGGTGAAGTAGTTGGTGATG
>JAAFIJ010000165.1 GCA_013298675.1 Rhodobacterales bacterium
TTGGCGGCGATGGTTTGGGTCGCTGAAAATCCGAATGCAGGCTTTGTAGAGGCTGATGAGATGGATCACGAACGTTGCTTGCAGGTCCAGCGTCCTTATCTTGGGTCGGTCGAATGCCATTACACCGACTGGACACCCCTAC
Source organism: Rhodobacterales bacterium (assembly GCA_013298675.1). Lineage (GTDB taxonomy): Bacteria > Pseudomonadota > Alphaproteobacteria > Rhodobacterales > Rhodobacteraceae > JAAFU01. The sequence goes on from JAAFIJ010000165.1 coordinate 143, forward strand.
AAAACCGGATCAACAGCTTTGCCGATGACCGCGATGACAGTGACCCTTGGCAATTCACCAACTTTCTGGCCGTCTAACGTCGCCAACACCGGGTGAAACCTTCAGGGCCGCCAATTGCCACTGGCATTGGGCGGCCCCCCTCGCTAAAACGCGGCGAAGTATTTGGGGAATCTCATGAACGACCAAATCCGTCCGCAACCCGGAATTCTGGATATCGCCTTGTATGTGGGCGGCAAAGCCTCGGTTGCGGGGGTCAGCAATATTGTCAAACTGTCGTCGAATGAAAATCCGTTTGGCCCATCGCCCAAGGCGAAAGAGGCTTACCAGCGCTCTGTCCACAACCTGCACCGCTATCCGTCGACCGACCACGCAAGCCTGCGTACGGCGATTGCAGAGGTGCATGGTCTTGACGCAAGTCGGGTGATTTGCGGCGTGGGATCGGATGAAATCATCCATTTTCTGTGTCAAGCCTATGCCGGTCCAAAAGATGAGGTGGTCTTTACCGAACACGGTTTCCTGATGTACCGCATTTCCGCGATGGCCGCTGGCGCCACCCCGGTCGAAGTGCCAGAGCGGGACCGCACGACTGATGTGGACGCTATTCTGCGCGCCTGCAATCGGCGCACAAAGCTGGTGTTTATCGCCAATCCGAACAATCCGACCGGTACGATGATTTCCGCTGCTGAAGTGGATCGTTTGGCGCAAGGCCTGCCACCGCAAGCAATTTTGGTTTTGGACGGGGCCTATGCGGAATATGTCGATGGATTTGACGCGGGCCTTGCCCTGATCGAAAGCCGGTCAAACGTGATCATGACGCGCACCTTTTCCAAAATCTACGGTTTGGGTGGGTTGAGGATCGGCTGGGGCTACGGCCCAAAAGAAATCATCGACGTGTTGAACCGCATTCGCGGCCCGTTCAATCTGTCAAATGCGCAACAAGAGGCGGCAGAGGCCGCGGTGCGCGACCAAGACTACATCACGCGCTGCCGCAACGACAATGCCAAGATGCGCCATTGGCTGGCCGAGGCATTGGCCGAACTTGGAGTGCCGTCTGACACTTCGATGGCCAATTTTGTTTTGGCGCGGTTTGCAAATGGTGACGAGGCAGAAGCGTGCGATACATATCTGCAAGGTCATGGTCTGATTGTGCGGCGGGTGACGTCATATAAGCTGCCGCACTGTCTGCGTATTACGGTGGGTGACGAATCCTCTTGCCGTCGGGTAGCGCATGCGATTGCGCAGTTTAAGGGCGTAAAATGACATCCCTTCCCAAACCGATCTACGCCCGGGTTACTTTGATTGGTTTGGGGCTGATCGCCTCTAGTATGGCGCATGCCATGCGTGCCAATGGTTTGGCAGGTGAAATTGTCGGCTATGCAAAAACCCCAACGACGCGCGCTACAGCGCAAAAGCTTGGGTTCTGCGACCGTGTTTGTGACACCGCCGCCGAGGCTGTCGCTGGCGCAGACTTGATCGTTTTGGCGGTGCCTGTCGGTGCTATGGCCGAAATCGCGGCGGGAATTGCCCCACATTTGGCCCAAGGGGCCACGGTCACCGATGTGGGTTCAGTCAAGCAGGCCGTCATCGCGGCGGTGGGCCCGCTTCTTGGTCCCGGTGTCGCCTTTGTCCCGGCCCATCCCTTGGCCGGAACCGAACATTCCGGCCCCACGTCAGGTTTCGCAACCCTGTTTCAAAACCGTTGGTGCCTGCTGACACCCACCGAGCAATCGACGCCTGAGGCCACCTTGCGCTTGCGCTCCCTTTGGGAGGGGATGGGTGCAAAGGTTCAAGAAATGGACCCGGCCCACCATGATCTGGTGTTGGCCGTTGTGTCCCATACCCCGCATTTGATCGCCTATACGATGGTCGGTGTTGCCGATCACCTGGAGCAGGTATCCAACAGCGAAGTCATTCAATACTCTGCCAGCGGGTTTCGTGATTTCACCCGCATCGCGGCGTCAGACCCGACGATGTGGCGCGACGTGTTCTTGACCAACAAAGACGCCACACTAGAGGTTTTGGGTCGCTTTACCGAAGAGTTGTTCGCGCTTCAGCGGGCCATTCGGATGGGTGACGGCGACCAGCTTCACGCCTATTTCACCCGCACCCGAGAGATCCGCCGCGGCATCATTGATGCGGGACAAGACACCTCTGTGCCTGATTTCGGACGGGTGCATGCTCCCGTCGCTCCCAAAGCCTAGCCGCATGCGCCGCGGCCTTTTCCTTGCTTTCGCGGGGCTTGTCTTTCCAACTTTTTTGACCGCGCAAGGTCTTGTCACATCGCCAAGGCCGCCGACCCGTCCTGTTCAACCTGTTGCAGAGCAGGTCCCACAAGTGCCATTGGCAGCGGTCCTGCCGGACGCGCAACAAACCGCAGCAGTTGGCATCCTGCGGTCAGTGCGGCCACAAGCGCATCCAATCCCTTGGCCGCCAGGCTCGGGGACCGAGACGCAAGCCGTGCCCGCAACACAAGACGCGCCGCCCGTGGCGGACGAACCCACGCTGTCTGACCAAACGCCCAAAAAGAAAGAAAAGAAGTCCAAGAAGGGGTCGGTTTGTGGGGATCCGTCGATCAAGGGCGAAAAGCTTGCGCGCCTTAAATCATCGGTAAAGGGCTGCGGCGTAGAGGCCCCTGTGCGCGTCACTTCCATAGATGGTATTCGCTTAAGCCAACCCGCAACAATCGATTGTGATACTGCCATTGCCCTTAAGGCTTGGATTCGCGACGGTCTTCGCCCGGCAATGGGTCAACGCGAGGTGGTCGAACTGTCGATTGCAGCGCACTACATTTGCCGCCCGCGCAATAACGTCAAGGGTCAAAAAATCAGTGAACATGGGCGTGGGAAAGCCATTGATATTGCAGGGTTTGTCTTTGCGGATGGATCAAGTTGGACGGTAGCGAACGACTATAACCGACAGATACGCAAGGCACACAAAGCGGCGTGCGGCATCTTTGGTACCACGCTGGGTCCGGGCTCTGATGGGTATCACGAGGACCATTTGCACTTTGACACGGCAAGTTACCGTTCCGGTCCCTATTGCCGCTAAGGCGTGTTTAGCGCAGGCGCGGCGCGGGCCCGATTGGCAACGCGCCGAAGTAGATCAATCCGCCTGCGGCCGTCAGGGTCACGTCAATCGTCTCATTATCCGCCGCGCCCTTTGCGATCTCGGCAAAACCACGGCCCAAAAGGTCAGCCTGATCTTGGGTCATTGCGTCGCACAAGACGCCAAGTGCCAGTACCTTGCGCCAGTCTTGAACGTGGATGCGCAACTCTCCTTCGGCAAAACCATCGGTCCCGCTAAGCAAATCGCCAACAATGCTTCCCTTCGCCGTGCCCCAGTCAAAAGATAAGTCCGTGATGCCAAGCGTCTCTATCCGTGGATTTGATTGGCCTGAAAACCGGTCAAGCGGGGAAGACATCACAGCCTTTGCGTCAAGATGGATTTGGGCAAGGACCTGTGGAAGACCAAGCGATGACAACGACTGTGCCATCGTCGTATCAAAGCCGATGTTGCGCAATGTCAGGCCGACGCGGTAGCCGTTCTTTTGCGTCAGATCTTCTTGCGCGGCCCCAAACAGGCCCTCTGCCGTCACCTGCCAGCCAAGGGTGCTGGACAATTCTAACCCATGCCCTTCGACAATCGCATCGGAAAGCGCCAAGTCCTTGGTGGGGGTCAAAGTCGCCGAGCCGCGCATCTTGATGCCGTTCAGCGTGATGTCTTGGCTGGGGGTGCGCAACTGTGACCCGGGCGGCAGAACACCGATCAGCTGCCAAGGTTTCCAAGTCATGGCGAAAACCTGCAAGAACGGCGCTGTCCACGATTGGTCCGGGCCCTTTAGCGTGACCTCAGTCAGCGTCAGATCAACCCGGTTGGGAAATCCGCTGACTGAAACGTCTGCCGCACTGACTTGACCGTCACTTCCATCGATCAATGCCTGCGCGCCTTGCAACGCGGCACCCGAGGCAAACCACCAAATCCCCGCCCACAAAGCCCCAAGGAGAACCGTCACCCATATCAGCGCACGCATGGCATCCTCTTTCCTTTGTGTTGCACCGTCTTTACACCACCATGCCAAAGGAGGGCCAGTAGATGCCGAATACAATGTGGGTTTTTGGGTATGGATCGTTGATCTGGAACCCCGAGTTTCAGGTTGCTGAACACCATATCGCACGGCTGGCTGACTGGCGCCGCAGTTTTTGCATGCGCTCGATCCATCATCGCGGATCCGTTAACGCACCGGGATTGGTCTTGGCGCTGGACGCAAGTGCGGGCGCGTCTTGTGACGGGGTGGCGTTTCGTGTCGCACCGGGTGCCGAGGCGGAAACCTTGCATTTGTTGCGCGAGCGAGAGCTGATTTCTTCGGCCTATCTGGAAAGGAACTTGGTCGTTACTTTAGCGAACGGGGCCCAAGTAACCGCGCTCGCGTTTGTGATTGACCCAGATCATGATCAATACTGCGGTGGTCTGCCATTAGAGGACCAAGCGCAGATCATTGCAAATGCTGTGGGTGGCCGGGGACGCAACCGCGATTATCTGAACGCAACCGCCGATCATTTGGCACAGCTTGGGATCGAAGATCCGGACCTGACGTGGCTTTCCATACGGGTTGCCGCACTCGCAGAAGATGATAATGCCGTGGTCACGTGAGTTTCACTTGGCACAAGCAAACAGCCTGCTATGGTTGCCATGAGCAGAGCAATCGGGCGCGAACCTGATGGAAAAATCGAAATCCGTGGCAAAACAACAGCAAGTGTCGACCTTTAGCCAGCCGATCCGCCAGATCGTGACCATGTTGGTGGCGCTTGGTTTGGTTGGTTTTGGCGCTTGGATGATCAGTGACGTTGTCATCGGCATAATCAAAACCAACCTGTGGCTGAACGGGTCCATTGCACTGGTGTTTTTCCTTGGGATTGCTACCTGTTTCTGGCAGGTTTTCATCCTTGCGCAATCGGTCAGCTGGATTGAATCTTATGTGCGCCGCGATGTAGGTGCCGAAGAGGCCACCGCACCGCGCTTGCTGGCACCTTTGGCGCAATTGCTGCGCTCGCGCACTGCAAAACTGCAAATCCAATCTTCGTCCGCGCATTCCATTCTGGAGTCGGTCGCCACCCGCATTGACGAGGCCCGCGATATCACGCGGTATTTGACCAATCTGTTGATCTTTCTGGGCCTGTTGGGCACATTTTACGGCCTTGCGACGACAGTTCCTGCAATTGTTGACACCATCAAATCTTTGGCCCCGCAAGAGGGCGAAACTGGTCTGGATGTGTTCGGCAAATTGATGACCGGGCTTGAAAGCCAACTTGGCGGCATGGGTACTGCGTTTTCTTCTTCGCTTTTGGGCTTGGCCGGGTCTTTGGTTGTTGGATTGTTGGAACTGTTCGCAAGCCACGGCCAGAACCGCTTTTACCGAGAGTTGGAAGAGTGGCTGTCATCTATCACCCGTTTTGGCTTTGCCACCGCAGAACATGACGGCGCGAGCGATGCCGGCACGGTTTCCGTCGTTCTCGATCATCTGACGGGCCAGATCGAAGTGCTGCAAACCTTGATGGCGCAGTCTGAGGCCAATCGAACCGCATCTGACCAAGGTTTGGCGCGGCTGGCCGATGCCATCCAAACCCTTGCAAAACGCGGTTCACCTGAGGGTGAGTTAAAGGGTGAATTGGCGGCTGGCTTGGCGCGCTTGGCATCAGGCCAAGACAAAATCGTCGCTGGGCAAGACCGCATGATCACTGCTTTGGTCGCACTCTCGCCCACCACCGAAGGGGGCGCGCATTCTGACGCAGAAAGCCGCATGCGCCTGCGGTCGATCGACGTGCAGCTGTTGCGGATTTTGGAAGAAATGTCTGCCGGACGCCAAGAGAGCGTGGCCGATTTGCGGGCCGAAATTTCGGCTTTGACAGCATCTCTTCGGCAACTTGCGCGAAGCCGGACCTAGACATGGCCCTGCGCCGCCGCCGCGACAACTCGATGATATGGCCCGGTTTTGTGGATGCAGTGACCACGTTGCTGATGGTTATGATGTTTGTTCTGACCATTTTTACCGTGATGCAATCAGTGCTGCGCGACACCATCTCTACGCAAAGTGGAGAGTTGGATACGTTGACCGCGCAGATCGCCCAACTTGCCGATGCTTTGGGGCTAGAGCGAACCCGCGCCGACGGTTTGCAGGCCGAGGTTGGGACGCTGACCGCGACTTTGTCCCAAGCCCGCGCTGACGGTGAACGGCAAGCGGGGTTGATCGATACGCTGACCAGTCAGTTGGCAAGCAAAAGCAATGATTTGTCG
>JAAFIJ010000166.1 GCA_013298675.1 Rhodobacterales bacterium
GCAGCAGCAACAGGTTCAGAAAATTCATTGAAAATCTCGTCCACCGGACGGCCGAGTTCTGCCTCAATAATCGCCTTTGCCTCGGCGGTGGGGAAGGGTGGCAACCGATCTTGCAGGTACTTTAGCTGCAGCGCCATCTCTGCGCCGACCACATCCGGGCGGGTCGACAGAATCTGACCGAATTTGATATAAGCCGGACCCAACGCCGTAAGCGCGCGCGTCACTGGCGGCAAAGCGGGGTCGCCCTTTAGGCCCAAAAACTTGAACGGCCACCCCAAAAGCCGCGCCGCCAGACGCAGGCGCGGGGCGACTTGCATGCCCTCCAATACGATCGCCATCGCGCCGGTCCGTTCAAACGTGGCGCCGGTTCGGATCAGCCGCCAAATGTTGTGGGGTCCGCGCATCAGACCTTCCAGCCCGAATGAAGGGCGGCGATGCCCATCGAAAGGTTGCGGTATTTGACCTGATCAAACCCTGCCTTGCGGATCATCGCGGCAAAGGTTTCCTGATTGGGGAACTTGCGGATAGATTCGACAAGATATTGATAGCTGTCGCGGTCACCCGCAACGATCTGACCCATCACCGGGATCACGTTAAAAGAATACTGGTCGTAGGCCCATTGCATCAGGTCATTCGGAATCTGACTAAACTCCAACACCATCAAACGCCCGCCTGGCCGCAATACGCGGTAGGCTTCATCCAAAGCCTCTTGCACCCGCGTCACGTTCCGAATGCCAAAGCTGATGGTGTAGACGTCGAAACTGTTGTCAGCGAAAGGCAGCGCCATCGCGTCGCCGACAATCCATTCCAAACGGTCGGCCAACTGATCAGCCTCGGCGCGGGTGCGCCCTGAAATCAGCATGGATTCTGTCATGTCCAGCACGGTTGCCTTGGCCCTTGGCGCGCGCTTTAGAAACCGAAAGGCCACATCGCCGGTGCCGCCCGCCACATCGAGCAGTTTTTGTCCGGCACGTGGTGCCAGCCAATCCATCATCGCGTCTTTCCAGACCCGATGCAGACCCGCCGACATCAGATCGTTCATGATGTCATATTTGCTGGCAACGCGGGTAAAGACCCCATGCACCATTCCTGCCTTATCGGCCTCGTCTACGGTTTGAAAACCGAAATGCGTGGTGTTGGTGTCGGTCATTTGGCCTTGCCGTTTCTGGTTGCGCCCCTCCTTATAGGGGGCAATGCCCTCCGCCTCAATGCGCCCAACTGTCCGAGACGCCCAAATGCCAGAACTTCCTGAAGTTGAAACGGTCAGAAAGGGGCTTTTGCCCGCGATGGAGGGGAAGCTGATTCTAAAGGCGCAGGTCAACCGGCCCGATTTGCGTTGGCCCTTCCCCCCCAACATGGCAGCGCGGTTGACCGGTGTGCGGGTGCAGGCGCTGCGCCGGCGGTCAAAGTATTTGTTGATCGACCTGTCATCGGGTGAAACCTTGCTGGTGCATCTGGGAATGTCGGGCCGCATGCTGATTTCCGGGCAAATGCTTGGAGAGTTTGTACAAAATCACCCAGCGCCGGAAAAGCACGACCATGTGGTGTTTGATATGGAAGGTGGCGCGCGTGTGACCTTTAATGACGCGCGACGATTCGGGGCGATGGATATCTTGAACACCGCCACCGCAGAGGCGCACCCGTTGTTGTCTGGCATCGGGCCCGAACCCTTGGGCAATGATTTCAATGAGACCTACTTGCGCGTCAAACTGGCAGGCCGCGCCACCCCGATCAAAACTGCACTTTTGGATCAGCATATGATTGCGGGGTTGGGCAATATTTATGTTTGCGAAACCCTTTACCGTGCCCAGATTTCCCCCACGCGCCTTGCCCGCGATATCACGGGGCGTGAGGTTTCCGCTTTGGTGCCGATCGTGCGTGATGTCTTGACCGAGGCGATAGAGGCGGGGGGCGCGTCCTTGAAAGACTACCGTCAGGCCGACGGCGAGTTGGGATATTTTCAACACCGATTTCAGGCCTATGGCCGCGAAAGTCAGCCTTGTGTCACAGCGGGTTGCAGCGGGACCATCGCACGCATTGTGCAATCGGGCCGGTCCACCTTTTATTGCCCGGTCTGTCAGCGCTGACTTGATCACGCCCAATATGGTGTTAGGGTCAATTGCCTGTTCAAACCTTGGAAAGACCGCGCTATGACCTATGAAACCCTGATCGTCGAGGTCACTGGCCACACCTGCCTTATCCGGCTGAACCGACCCGAGGCGATGAATGCGTTGAATTCGGTTCTGATGCGAGAGTTGGCTCATGCGATGGTGGCGGCTGATGCCAATGCGCAGGTTCGCTGCATCGTTCTGACCGGGTCTGACCGTGCCTTTGCTGCGGGAGCCGATATTCGCGAGATGGCAGACAAATCCTATATCGAGATGGTCGAGGCTGATTTGTACGGCGACGCGGTTGAACTGATTTCGCGCATCCGCAAACCCGTCATTGCGGCGGTTGCAGGCTTTTGTCTGGGAGGCGGGTGCGAATTGGCGATGATGGCAGATTTCATCATTGCCGCTGATACCGCCAAATTCGGGCAACCAGAGATTAACCTTGGCATCGTGGCAGGATTGGGCGGCACTCAGCGTTTGACCCGGGTTATTGGCAAAGCCAAGGCGATGGACATGAACCTGACCGGACGCTTTATGGACGCGGTTGAGGCGGAACGCGCGGGTCTTGTAGCCCGAATCGTTCCTGCGGCAAGCTTGGTCGCTGACACCCTTGCGATAGCGACCAAGATTGGCGAAAAATCGATGGTCACAGCTCGGGCGGTCAAGGAATGCGTCAACCGCGCTGCAGAATCGCACCTGCGTGAGGGTTTGCTGTTTGAACACCGGATGTTCCACGCGCTTTTCGCCACCGAAGACCAGAAAGAGGGGATGAGTGCATTTTTAGAGAAGCGCCAGCCGCTATTTCGCGACAAATAGCCGGAAATCCCGGCATGCCCGGTTGACATGGCCCCGAGTCGCCCGTAATGACCCGACTTCAGATTTACTCGAAGAAAACCGGAAACCAAACCGATGGCAAATACCGCCCAGTCCAAAAAGCGCGCCCGTCAATCCGAAGGCCGCTATGCCGTGAACAAGGCGCGCCGTTCGCGTATCCGCACCTTCCTGCGTAAGGTCGAAGAAGCACTTGCTTCGGGCCAGCAGGATGCTGCAGCGCTTGCGTTGAAGAATGCGCAGCCAGAATTGGCGCGCGGTGTGTCGAAAGGCATTCTGCACAAGAACACCGTTGCGCGCAAAATTTCGCGCCTCGCGTCCCGCGTGAAAGCAATCGCGACCGCCGCTTAAGGCGACATTGCTTTCGAACTCTGCCAAGGCGCATCCTTTCGGGTGCGCTTTTTGGCATTTTAAGGCCCAGATTTCTGGCTGATTTGCCGCGGCGTTGCTCAAATGCACAGGGCCACAGATTCGGACCACCAATTTTCTGTCAAGCAAGAAGATCGGTTGCGTGATGTGCAAAGCCCTTGGTAACTTGGGTCCAAGCGATTCACTGCGTCCATGGGGGACAACGCGAGCGCAGATCACGATCGACAGTTGGCTGCCACATCTGCCAAACCTCTATTGATTTTGATTTGCTAACAATAGCTTAGGCAGCAATGTGTATTGCTGCATCTGTTCTGGTGTAGCGGGACCGAAAAAGAATCGGTTGAGCTATTTGCACTTGTGCAACCGGGCGGACCACACTCCCCATGGCGATAAGACTGCGACGGATAACGAGATGCTCAACGGTGCGGCCGGCTGCTGGCAAAAGACACCTGGGGACGGAAAAAAGTATGACGAATGACGCCTGGGGCAAGGTCCGAGAAGAACTGATCAGTCGGGTCGGCAAGAATAACTACACGACGTGGATTGAACCCCTGCGTTTGTCTGGTATTCAGCACGGCGTTGCGCGCTTTGAGGTGCCGACGACATTTTTTGGCGACTGGGTGTCGCGTAACTTTGCCGATCATATTTTGCAGCAGCTTAAGACAAGCGTTACCGGGCTGTCTCGGGTTGAAATGTTTGTCGCCACGCGCAGTGAAGCATCCTCTGCGGTGGCAAACCAACCGACTGCCGCCCAACCGACTCCAAGCCAATCCCCAGCACCGCGCGTGCCTTCGGCTGCAAAGTCCCGGACCCGTGGCGCGAACGACGATCAAGTCGCTGGCGCAACACTTGATGCGCGCTTTACCTTTGACAGCTTTGTTGTCGGCAAACCGAACGAGTTGGCCCATGCCGCCGCGCGGCGCGTTGCCGAAGGTGGACCGGTTTCATTTAACCCGCTGTTTTTGTATGGCGGCGTCGGTTTGGGTAAAACCCATTTGATGCATGCCATCGCGCATGAATTGCAGGTCCGCCAACCGCATTTGCGCGTCCTGTACCTTTCGGCCGAACAGTTCATGTACCGCTTTGTGCAGGCTTTGCGCGAACGTCAGGTCATGGACTTTAAAGAACTGTTCCGGTCGGTTGATGTTCTGATGGTCGATGACGTTCAGTTCATCGCGGGCAAGGACAGCACCCAAGAGGAATTTTTCCACACCTTTAACGCGCTGGTCGATCAGAACAAACAGATCGTGATTTCTGCTGACCGCGCGCCAGGCGAGATCAAGGATATGGAAGACCGCATCAAAAGCCGCCTGCAATGCGGCCTTGTCGTCGATCTCCACCCGACGGATTATGAACTGCGCCTTGGCATCCTGCAGCAAAAGGTCGAGTTTTACCGCAACCAGTACAAGGGTTTGGTGATTGCGAACGGGGTGCTTGAATTCCTAGCACACCGCATCACCACCAATGTCCGCGTGCTGGAAGGGGCGTTGACCCGTCTCTTTGCGTTTGCCTCTTTGGTGGGCCGCGAGATCAACCTTGATCTGGCGCAAGATTGCCTTGCCGACATATTGCGCGCGTCTGACCGCAAGCTGACGATTGAAGAAATTCAACGCAAAGTGGCCGAGCATTACAACATCCGTCTGTCGGATATGATCGGGCCCAAGCGGTTGCGCAACATTGCCCGTCCGCGTCAGGTGGCGATGTATCTTTCCAAGCAATTGACCCCACGCAGCCTGCCAGAGATTGGCCGCCGCTTTGGTGGGCGTGATCACACGACCATCATCCACGGCGTGCGCAAGATCGAAGAACTGATGTCGACTGACAGCCAGTTGTCGGACGATCTTTTGTTGCTGCGTCGGTTGTTGCAAACCTGAACGCCCGACCAAACTGACCGCGACATTTTATTGCGCCGAGGGCGTGTTGGGCGGCTGTCGTCTCTTGCTTGATAAGGGGTTTGGGGGTACTTGCCCCCTAACATCTGACAGGAGACGCGCATGGTTGCCGCCGTTGATGATCCAAAGACGCTAGTGTCCACCGAATGGCTTGCCGCCCATCTGCGCGACCCCGATTTGCGCGTTCTGGATGCAAGCTGGTTTCTGCCAGACGCGGGGCGCAACCCAAAGGCCGAATATGACGCGGCGCATATTCCAAATGCTCGGTTTTTTGATCTTGATGAGATCAGCGATCAACGCTCCGCCCTTCCACATATGGCCCCTCCTCCTGAGAAGTTCATCAGCCGGATGCGCGCAATGGGCGTGGGTGATGGGCATCAGGTGGTGGTTTATGATGCCGCTGGCCTGTTCAGCGCCGCGCGCGTTTGGTGGACCTTTCGCCTGATGGGCAAGACCGATGTCGCAGTTTTGGACGGTGGTCTGCCCAAATGGCGCAGCGAGGGCCGCGAGACTGAAGACATGCCCCCGATCGTGAAAGATCGTCACATCACTGTCAGCCGTCAGAATGGGTTGGTCAAAGACGTGACCCAAGTCGCCCATGCAGCCAAACTGGGTGAGGCAGAGATTGTCGACGCCCGCGCGGCTGCACGGTTTCGCGGCGATGCGCCTGAGCCACGTCCGGGCCTGCGCGCGGGTCACATTCCGGGGGCCAAGAATGTGCCCTTTGCCAGTGTGCTGAACGGTGACGGGACAATGAAAACGCCCGCCGAACTGCGCGCTGTGTTTGAAGCGGCAGGTGTCAATTTGACCAAACCCGTGATCACCTCTTGCGGGTCTGGCGTGACCGCCGCTGTTCTAAGCCTTGCTTTGGAACGGATCGGGCACCGCAACCATGCGCTCTATGATGGCTCTTGGGCCGAATGGGGCATGTACGACGACCTTGGCGTCGCAAAAGGATAAGTGAGACCGATGTTTGAAGCCCTGAAACCACAGCCGCAAGACAAGATTCTGCAACTGATCGCGATGTACCGCGATGATCCGCGCGACACCAAAATCGACCTTGGTGTTGGTGTCTATAAAGACGCGACCGGTTTGACCCCGGTCATGCGCGCAGTCAAGAATGCCGAGAAAAAGCTGTGGGAGGTTGAAAAGACCAAGACCTATACCGGTCTTGCGGGCGAGCCTG
>JAAFIJ010000167.1 GCA_013298675.1 Rhodobacterales bacterium
AAACGGCCCCACCGTCCGATGCAACCCCACCCGACCTGACCCGCGATCCCTTGGAGCTGCCCGCCTCGCGCGCGCTACGCCTGCAGGCGATCACCCGGGGCGACGAGGGTTTCATCCTGTCGATGGCCTATTCCACCCAACGCGGCTATGGGCGCACCCATGCCTTTGTGGGCGAGTTGCGCATTGGCCAAGTGGCGGTTCAGGTGGACATTCCCGAACTGGGTTTCGCCGTCGAAATCGGTGAGATTGAATTGACCGAATGCGAAACCGTCAACCAGTTCAAAGGATCGAAAACCGAGCCGCCGCAATTCACCCGTGGCTACGGTCTGGTCTTTGGCCAATCCGAACGCAAGTCCATCGCGATGTCATTGGTCGACCGGGCCCTGCGTTGGAAAGAGCTTGGCGAAGACAACTCTGGCGCCCCCGCGCAAGACGAAGAGTTTGTCCTCTACCACTGCGACAACATTCAGGCGACGGGGTTTCTGGAGCACATCAAATTGCCCCACTATGTTGATTTTCAAGCCGAATTGGAGCTTGTTCGCCGCTTGCGCGCCGAAGTCCAGACCCAGATGCAGGAGGCGGCGGAATGACCGATCAGGCTTATAACTTCGCTTATCTGGACGAACAGACCAAGCGCATGATCCGCCGCGCGATCCTGAAAGGCGTCGCTGTGCCGGGCTATCAGGTGCCTTTTGCCAGCCGTGAGATGCCTATGCCCTACGGTTGGGGCACGGGCGGGGTGCAGGTGACGGCGGCTTGCCTGACGCCAGATGATACGCTGAAAGTCATCGACCAGGGTGCCGATGACACCACCAACGCGGTGTCGATCCGCAAGTTTTTTCAGCGCACAGCAGGCGTGGCAGTGACCGAATCCACCACGGATGCCACCATCATCCAGACCCGCCACCGCATTCCCGAAACCCCAATGACGGCAGGCCAGATCCTCGTTTATCAGGTGCCGATCCCCGAACCCCTGCGCTTTTTGGAGCCGCGAGAAACCGAAACGCGCAAGATGCACGAGTTGGAAGAATACGGCCTGATGCATGTCAAGCTGTACGAAGACATTGCGCGCCACGGCCAGATTGCCACGGCCTACGCCTATCCAGTCAAAGTCGAGGGCCGCTATGTCATGGACCCCTCGCCCATCCCGAAATTTGACAACCCCAAACTGTCGGACAGCCCCGCGATCCAGCTGTTCGGCGCGGGACGTGAGCAGCGCATCTATGCGCTGCCGCCCTTTACCAAAGTGGTCAGCCTTGATTTCGACGATCACCCCTTTATCGCCTCAAAAGCCCCGCATGACTGTGACCTGTGCGGCGCGGGTGACAGCTATCTCGATGAGGTGATCACCGACGATCAAGGCAGCCGCATGTATGTCTGCTCTGACACCGATTTCTGCGCCGGTCGCCGCGACGCGGGCCATGTTGGCAGGCTGGGCGTCGCCCAAACTGAAGGCCAAACACAAGGGATGCTGATATGACTACTCCCCTCTTGTCTGTCACCGGCCTGACCAAACGCTACGGCCCTCGCATCGGCTGCGCTGATGTGTCGTTTGACCTCTACCCCGGCGAAGTGTTGGGCATCGTCGGCGAAAGCGGGTCGGGCAAATCCACCCTTCTGTCGTGCCTTGCCGGGCACCAGACCACCGATCTGGGCCAGATCACCTATGACGGGCGCAACGTACTGGCGATGTCGGAAACCGACCGCCGCCGTTTGGGGCGCACCGATTGGGCCTATGTCCACCAGAACCCGCGCGACGGGTTGCGCATGGGCGTCAGCGCGGGTGGCAATGTCGGCGAACGGCTGATGGCCATCGGCGCGCGCCACTATGGCCAAATCCGCGACAGCGCAACCAATTGGCTGGGCCGGGTGGAGATTGCAGCCGACCGCATTGACGACCGCCCCACCGCCTTTTCCGGCGGCATGCAGCAACGCCTGCAAATCGCCCGCAATCTGGTGACCGCCCCGCGCCTTGTCTTCATGGATGAGCCCACCGGCGGGCTAGATGTCTCGGTTCAGGCCCGCCTCTTGGATCTGTTGCGCGGGCTTGTGCGCGACCTTGGCCTGTCGGTGATCATCGTGACGCATGATCTGGCCGTCGTCCGCCTGCTGGCGCATCGGTTGATGGTGATGAAGTCGGGCCGCGTCGTAGAGCAGGGCCTGACCGATCAGGTGCTGGATGACCCGCAGCACGCCTATACCCAGCTGCTGGTCTCGTCGGTTCTGGCGGCCTGAGATGCTGTTCGCTTATGCCCGCGATGACCGCAAACTGCTGCAACTGCCGCTTGGCGGTGATCTGAAAACGGCGCTGTGGATCGACCTTTATCGCCCGCAACCCCAACAAACCGCATCGGTGCGGGCTTTGGGGATAGAAATTCCCACTCTTGCCGACATGGAAGAGATCGAGGTTTCCAACCGCCTTTACCGCGAAGACAGCGCTGATTATCTGACCGTCGTTTTGCCCGGTTTAAGCGAGACGAAAACCCCGATCTCCGGCCCGGTCTGCTTTATCTTGCAACCCGACCGGTTGATCACTGTGCGCCACCACGCGCCACGCCCGTTTGAAACTTACCCCGCGCGCGCCGATAAGGTTGGCCCTGGGGTGGCCGACCCTCGCCGGGTGTTTCTGTCGCTGATGGAGGAAGTCATCGGCCGCCTTGCCGACTTGCTCGAAGGCTCGGGGCATGCGCTGGATGCCCTGATGACGCGCGTATTTTCGGAAGGGGCCAACGCCACAGACACCGGCTTGCAAGAGGCACTGCGCGATGTCGCCCGCGAAAGCGATCTGGTCAGCCGCGTGCGGCTTTCGCTGTTAACCATCGAACGGGCGATCAGCTATTTTGGCCAGTCCCTCGGGCCCGCCAGCGACGACTTGCGCCCCGTGGTCAAAGGCCTGATGCGTGACATCCAAGCTCTGGAAGTGCATGGCGACTTCCTGACCAGCCGCGTGGCGATGGCCACTGATGTGACTTTGGGCATGGTCAATCTGGCGCAGAACAAAACGGTGAAAATCGTGTCCGTCGTCGCCGTCATCTTTCTGCCGCCCACGGTGATTGCCAGCGCCTATGGCATGAACTTTGCTCATATGCCCGAACTCGGTCTGACATGGGGCTATCCGATGGCTTTGGGCCTGATGTTGGCGTCTGCCATTGGCACCTATCTTTTCTTCAAATGGAAGCGCTGGCTATGATCAGAATATCTAACCTTTCCAAAGACTTCATCCTGCACAACCAAGGTGGGACCATCATCCCGGTGATGGCGGGCGCGGATCTGACTGTCGCTCATGGTGAGTGCGTCGGACTAACCGGGCAGTCGGGGTCGGGCAAATCCACACTGATACGGATGATTTACGGCAATTATCTTGCGGCCGGGGGCAGCATCTTGGTGGGCGCGCTGGACGTGGCCACCGCTGCCCCGCGCGACATCATCGCGCTGCGCCGCGATACGTTGGGCTATGTCAGCCAATTCCTGCGCGTTGTGCCCCGTGTGCCCACGCTCGACGTGGTGGCCGATCCGTTGTTGTCGCTGGGCGTGCCCGCGGAACAGGCCCGGCACCGCGCTGCCGAACTTCTCACACGGCTGAACATCCCGCAGCGCCTTTGGTCGCTGTCGCCCACCACCTTTTCGGGAGGCGAGCAGCAGCGCGTCAATATCGCGCGCGGTTTTGCCCACCCCTACCCTGCCCTTTTGCTGGACGAACCCACTGCCAGCCTCGATGCCACCAACCGCGAAGTTGTGCTGTCGCTGATCGAAGAGGCCAAGGCGCGCGGCGCGGCCATCTTGGGCATTTTCCATGACGAAGCCGCCCGTGACCGGGTGTGCGACCGCGTGGTGGATGTCACCGGGTTCACGCCAAAGGCCGCCGCATGATCTTTGCGATCGTTGGCCCGTCGGGCGCTGGAAAAGACACCCTCATCGCCGGGGCCATGGCACAGCGCCCGGACTTGCGGCTGGTGCGCCGCGTCATCACCCGGCCAGAGACCGCCGGCGGCGAAGACTTTGAGGGCGTGACTGAGGCCGAGTTTGCCACCCGTAGGGCAGAGGGCGAATTCGCCGTTGATTGGCGGGCCCACGGGCTGCATTACGGCATTCCACGCGCCCAAACCCTTGGCCCAAACCTTGGACAGGGCCCCGTTCTGTTCAACGGCAGCCGTGCCGCTCTTCCGTCGGCGAAACTTGCCTTTCCCGACTTGCAAGTGATCCTTGTGACTGCCCCCGATGCGGTTCTGGCCGCCCGTCTGGCACAGCGCGGCCGCGAGTCACTTGATGACATCACTGCCCGCCTTGCCCGCGCCAGTTTCGCTCTGCCCCAAGGCATATTTGCGACCACCGTGGTGAACGACAGCACCCCGGCCATCGGTATCGTGCGCCTTCTGGCTGCGCTTCAGCCCGTCAAAGCATAACGGTGCAAGAGATGAAAGCGCCCCTCTGCATCCTCGCCAAACAGGCAAAGATCCTCGATGACAAAGGGATCGGGCAGAACCAGAGCGAATTGCGCGGCAACAGTGCCTGCCACGGCGTGGGCTTCGTCTTTGGGCAAACGACCGGTCAAGGTCAGGTGAAACTGAAACTCTTCAAAAACAAAAGGATAGCCGTAAACGCTCAGCAATTCTCTTTGCGGTTCGGTCAGGCTTTCGGGCCTGCGCCGGGCCACTTCGGCCTCGGTCAAGGGCGCGCGCAACCCATTGGTCGCGGCCACAACTTCGGCGGCCAGATTTTTGATCTCGCGATCATCTCCGCGCGGGACAAGCGCGAGAAACCCTTCAAGGTTCACCAGATGCAGCCCCTCGCATTGCGCAGGGGCCAACCGGCCAGCCAAAGCGGCCACAGTGTTCTGAACCGCACGCACATCTACCCCCTGCCCCAGCCGAAACGGGGCGCGCAAAGTGCCGTGAAACCCGTATTTGCGCGGCTCGGCGGTGATCCGGGCCAGATCGGGCAAATCGGGCTGCGCCACGGGCTGACCCGTTTCAACATCCCAGCCCAGCCATGCAGTGGCGCGGGTGGCGAAGGCCCCGGGACGGGGCGCGAAATAGACGGCAAAACGTTTCATCTGGTCCATGACGGGTGCATTAGCGGGGGTTTGTCACATGAATGTGACACGGTCCTGCCATTCGATCCAAAAGCCATGACGACCGCAAGACAGGACTGACAAAATGACCGAAACCATCCTTGCCAACGCCCTTCTGGTGCTGCCCGGAGAAACCCTTCACGGGCAAATCCGCCTGATGGACGGCAAGATCACCGATATTTCGCCAGGCGCCGCAGTACCGGCGGGCGCCGTGGATTGCGCGGGCGATCTGGTGATGCCTGGTCTGATCGAACTGCACACCGACAACCTTGAACGGCACATAGAACCGCGCCCCAAAGTGAACTGGCCGCACGCCGCCGCAATCATCGCCCATGACGCAGAACTGGCCTCTGTCGGGATTACCACGGTGTTTGACGCGCTGCGCGTGGGGTCTGTGGTGTCGAACGCAAAGGCCAATTACGGCGAATATGCCCGCGCTCTGGCCGATGAGATTCTGGGATTGCGGGCGACAGGTGCCCTGCGGATCAGCCATTTTTTACACCTGCGGGCAGAGGTATGTTCTGAAACTCTGATCGACGAACTGGACAAGTTCGGCCCTTCGGACCGCATTGGCATCGTCAGCTTGATGGACCACACCCCCGGCGAACGACAGTTCCGTGATATCAGCCAGTTGCAGAAATACGTCTGCGGCAAGCACGGCATCTCGCCTGATGAGTTCGAGGATCATATCGCCGCGCAAAAGGCCCTGACCGCCCGACTTGGCACAGCACATGAGGCCGCCGCAGTTGCCGCCGCCCGCCGCTATGGTGCAGTGCTGGCCAGCCATGACGACACCGAGGCGGGCCATGTCGCCCGCTCTGCCGAACACGGCGCCCATTTCGCAGAGTTCCCGACCACCGTCGAGGCCGCCCGTGCCTGCCATGTCCATGGCATCAAGGTGATGATGGGCGCGCCGAACCTGATCCGGGGTGGCAGTCACTCTGGCAATGTCGCGGCGCAGGCCTTGGCCGAGGCTGATCTATTGGACATTGTGTCGTCCGACTATGTTCCGTCGTCGCTTCTTTCGGCAGCGCTGATGCTGGGCGATATCTGGGGCGATCTGGCGCGCGGCGTGGCCACAGTCACCGCCGCCCCGGCAAATGCGGCCGGGCTGATGGACCGGGGCCATGTTACCATCGGAGCGCGGGCCGACATAATTCGTGTCACCCGGATCAACGGCGCGGGCGCCGTACGAGGTGTCTGGGTTCAAGGCAATCGGGTGGCCTAGGGCCTTTAGGCCCGCCAAGGCGGATTGGCCTTGGCCAAACCAGCCCACAGCTCATCCGCTTCGGCCAGAGCTGCAATCTGAAGGTCAGGC
>JAAFIJ010000168.1 GCA_013298675.1 Rhodobacterales bacterium
CCCCAGCCCGCAAAGAAACCCCAAGTCGGGCCAAACACCGCGCCGACCCAAGCATAGGTGGCCCCGGCATGCGGGCTCATCTTGTTCAGGTTCTTAAAGGCCAACATCAGACCGAACATGATCAGGCCACAGTAAAGGATTGAGCCGACAGCCAAGTCCCCGACCGCAGCAACGATCGTGGCTGTGGTCACAGCGACGCTGAATGCCGGCGCAGTGCCGGCGATCCCCATGACAATTGATTCAATTTTTCCCAAGGCCCCTTTGGCCAAGCCTGCTTCGCTAGACATCTTATGCAACCTTATGAAAACCCAGCCCACCTATGATCCGCCAAGCCTATTCAGGTGGTTTAAAAATTGCAAAATCAAAGTTCGCTCTTGGTTCGAATTACCGCGGCGCTTTGTGCCAGAACCTCCACATCATCAGCACAGCCGCGCAAAGCAAACCAAGTGTCAGGCCAAGCCACAACCCGACCCCGCCCAGCCCCATCGGAAAGGCAAGAACATAGCTCGCCGGGATACCTATCAGCCAATAGCTGATGGCAGCGGCGATCATCGGTACTCGGGTGTCGCGGATTCCACGCAAAAGGCCCAACGCCATAACCTGCATGGCATCGGCCAGTTGAAACAGCGCCGCACAAATCAACAGTGTCGATCCAAAGGCAATGATTTGAACCGTTTCAGGTTTGGCCTCGTCCACAAACAGACCGACAATCTGGGCTGGAAAAACAAGAAATATCAGGATCATAATGAACCCAAAACCCAATGAAAGCAGAATTGCCGCGAGTGCGCCGATGCGAAGCCCAACACCATCGCCCGCACCTTCAGCGCGTCCCGTTCGCACGGTTGCAGCGTTTGAAATCCCGACATGGATCATAAAGGCCAGCGACGTCACCTCCATCGCGATGCCATGGGCGGCAAGTTCGACAGTGCCAATCCACCCCATCATCAGGGCAGAGGCTTGAAACATCCCGCTTTCGGCAAAACTGGTGATCCCGATCGGCCAACCAAGCCGGAAAACCTGCCGCATCGCCTGCCAATCGGGTCGCCAGAAACGTTGCCACAAACGATAGATGCGCAATTCCGGCAGCCAGCCCGCATAAATCGCCAAAATCACAAAGGTCAGAACCTGCACGACCAAAGACGCAATCGCGGCCCCTTTCACGCCCAGTTCCGGTGCCCCCCAGTTGCCAAAGATCAGCGCCCAGGCCAGAACCAGATTGACCAAGACCGCAAGCGCCGTGGTCCAAAACACCACCTGGGTCCGCTCCAGCGCGGCAAGATAGCCTTTAAGGGTCATGATAAGCAGCGCGGGGATCATGCCCAACCCGGCGATGCGCATGAAATCTTGCCCCAATGACGCCACCTCTGGCTGCTGCCCTAGCGCCAAGAGCAAGGTTTCTGACCACCAAAACAGCGGATAACACAGCACCCCAAAGGCAATCGACAGCCACATGCCCATCCGAGTATCACGGCGCACTTGGGTTTCATCGCCGCGGCCAAGGGCCGCCGCGACCATCGGCATCACTGCCTGAGCAAAGCCGGAGCCAAAAATAAAGATAACAAAGAAACTAGAGCTGCCGATCACAACCGACGCCAGTTCGTCGACACCGTACCACCCAAGCAGGATCGTATCGGTGACATGCAACAACATTTGCGCCAAATGACTTCCGATCAATGGAAGCCCCAAGGTCAGCGTTGCGATGGCATGTGAGCTCAGCACGGATTTTGATGTCATCACCCAGCAATAGACTTCTCGCTGGCACACAACAAGTCCCGTGGGTGTGCAGCGTCGGCCGATCTGGCACAAACGCGGGCCGTGCCACGGACCAGTTGCAAGCAATGACAAGTCAAATCCGTGGTGGCTTTGCCTATTCTTCTTGCCACCCACCTTTCCGTCGGTGTGATCTGCGGTTAGAACTGCGCAAAGCAGCTTTTAGGGGGCATGACCATGTTAACACTTTACGGCGTCTATCGCTCTCGTGCGTCGCGCCCGCTGTGGCTTTTGGCCGAAATCGGGCAGGATTTCCGCCACGAGCCCATTATTCAGGCTTATCGTTTGGCCGACCCCACCGCCGCTGATGCCCCAACAAATACCTCGTCACCCGCCTTCTTGGCACTAAACCCCATGGGCCAAATTCCGGTTCTAGACGATAGTGGGCTGGTTTTGACCGAAAGCTTGGCCATCACACTTCATATTGCGCGCAAATACGGCGGCCTTTTGGGCCCGCAAACCGATAATGAGGCCGCGCTGATGGAGCAGTGGGCGCTGTTCGTTGCCACTTCGGTAGAGACCCCTGCGCTTGAAATGATGATGGTTCAGGCGGACGGCGGCGACAAAACGACAGAGGGGCAGGCCAGCATTGCGCTGAACGCCCAACGCCTGCGTCGCCCGTTAGGCCACTTGCAGGCCCATTTGGCTGCGCATGAATGGATGGTCGGTGACCGCTTTACGGTGGCAGA
Source organism: Rhodobacterales bacterium (assembly GCA_013298675.1). GTDB lineage: Bacteria > Pseudomonadota > Alphaproteobacteria > Rhodobacterales > Rhodobacteraceae > JAAFU01. The sequence goes on from JAAFIJ010000168.1 coordinate 2,460, forward strand.
TATCAACACAGCTGAAGTGACGCGCTATGCCCAGTTGCACCCGACCCTGTTGTCTGAGTTTCCCGCAGTCAAAGCATGGATTGAACGTTGCCAGTTGCGTGACGCCTTCAAGGCGATGTGGGCTGGGCGGATGGCCGAGCCCGCATGAAACGCTTGTAAACGGCAGACATTTCAACGGCAAAAAAAGGGGTGGCCCGAGAGCCACCCCTTAATCATTTATTCCGGCTTAGGCTTACATGGTTTTGTCGTTTGCAACCACGGCCTGAGCGCGCGATAGATTTGGATCAGGGACCAAGCCCGCACCTTCAAGAATTCCGCCCTGACCAGCCATCTCGTTGGAGACGAAATATTCAGAGAACTCTTTCAGACCGGGGATCATGCCCATGTGCTGCATCTTGACATAGATGAACAACGGACGCGAAACCTTGTAGCTTCCAGAGGCAACGCTTTCTTGGGATGGCTTCACGCCGTGAAATGTTGCGACCTGCAAGGTGTTGGTGTTGTTTTCATAGAAAGACAGACCAAAGATTCCCACACCGTTCTTGTTGGACTTCAGGCGCGCAAGGGTTTCGCTGTAATCGCCATCAATTTCGACAACGCGGCCATCGGTACGCAATGCAGTGCAGCCAGCGGTGGTCTTGGCTTTGTCGCCCCCAACACGCTTGGCGACAACCTTATCGGCTTTGAACGCCTTGCAGCCTGCTTCGATCACTTTTTGATCGAACACTTCGCGGGTGCCATGCTTGGTGCCGGGGACGAAGGCCAAAATTTCCTGCGCTGGCAGTTTTGGGTCAACTTCGGACCATTTGGTGTAAGGGTTGGCGACCAGCTTGCCATTGATCACGACTTCAGCGGCAAGACCATTGTACCAATCAGCAGCCGTAAACGCAAAGGCCGGGCCGTTCACGTCAGTTGCGAAAACGATGCCGTCAAATCCGATTTGCACTTCTTGAATGCTGGTCACGCCATTCTTTTTGCACGCAGCAACTTCAGACGCTTTCATCTTGCGCGAAGCTGTCGCGATATCGAGCGTATTTTCTTCAGCACCCTGACAGAACTTCTTGATGCCAGCACCGGTGCCGCCGCCCTCAACCACTGGGGTCGCGAAGGGTAGGTTTTCGCCAAATGACTCGGCCACGATGGTTGCAAACGGCAAAACGGTCGATGACCCGCCAATCTGCAGCTGATCACGCGCAAGCGCGGCAGACGCGCTGATAGCAAATGCGGCAATCGCCGGGGCAACAACCTTGATAAAGGACATAGAACTCTCCATTCGAGCAGACAGAGCGCGCCACGCGCTCTTTCACCGTGCGGGACAGGTCCTGTACTTGAAGTTTTCACGACAGTTATGTGAAAATTGTCGGAATTTCGTTTCAGTGCGGCTTACGGGAGGAAATCCTCAAAGAAATTTTGCAACCAAATGATTTAAATAGAAAAAGGGCGAACTTTCGCTCGCCCCTTCGCTTTCCTTTAGGTCGAATTAGAACGACATTCCAGCGCCGATGCTGATAAGCGCCTTAGCATTGTCTGCTTTGGCATAGCCCGCCAAAAGTGACAATCCGCCACCAAAATCATGGGTCATACCAAGTCCCTGATACTCCACATCAGCAAAGTCTTTGCGGAAGAACGCGTTGACCGAGTTGACGCCGAAGTTATAGGTTCCATAGACCACGTATTGGTCCTTCTTATCGTCGCGTTGGCCGTAAGCACCCTTAACGTCAAACTGGCCGTTGCCATAGTTGCCGCTGATGATCGTCTGTGTGCGCACACCATCATCTTCGTAACCGACGGCAACTTTCCAGAATTCAGTCGTGTAAGCGACGCCTACAGCCCAATCATTGGAAAAATTGCTGGCGGGGGTCGCGCTGGTCGCACCCGGATCACCCATAGAGAGGCTGACCGCGAGCGCATCCTTGGTGTAAGTGTACAACGCATCGCGCTTTTTACCGGTCGAACCGCCGGTCAGAAACTTAAACTCTTGCAGCTTGCCGGTTTCATCATAACCGATAGCACCGAACTGGGTCACAGCCGCCTGAGCCGCACCATCGACATCGCCAAAGGTCAACTTGCCCATGGTGGCCGATTCTAGAAACACAGTGCCCGCGGCATTGGTAGACTCTGCATCTGTAGCTTCATTTGCACGGAAGCTCGCGCCAAATTTCAGACCGTTGTCCGACTCGCCAGAGCCGGAAAACCGAACGCGTGCACGGCTGGAAAACACAAAGTTATCGCCGCCGTCTTTGGAAGAGATGCCCATACGGCCATCACCCGAAATTGAGATATCTGCGGCTGCCGCACCGGCGGTGGCAGCCAACAGGGAAGTAAGAAGGAGCAGCTTTTTCATGATTTGCTTCTTTGACAATCGTGGCACCGAACTCTGAGATCCGGCTTGGTCCAGCACTTGCCAAGACAAAGGATCGCCACTCAATACCTGGAAAAACTTCCAAACAGAAAAGTACCGAATGAGGCGCATAGCCACATAAAGTCGTTTAAGATCAATAGTTTGAAACAGTTTTATGGCGACAATATTTCAGATTTGTAACGAACCTGTAACGCAAATCCACGATGGGCAGCACAGCACTTTGTCGCGCAAACTGGCGAGTAGGTGATTCTGCTTTCCCCAGCAGAATCACCCAAAATATCTATGCGGCAGGGTCCGCCACGTAGTTGCGCCAGTTGTGCTGTTCGGTAAATCCAAGAACCTCTTTGACCTTGCGGTTCGACAGCAGGCTTTCATATGCCCCAACCGGGCGCGACAACGGCACCTTTGGAAAATAGCGGGCCAGCAGTTCCTGATTGCTTTGGCACACAGAGTTGGTGTCGTTGGACGCGTTAAAGACTTGCCAACCCAAACCATCTTTACGCAGCGCGAGATCAACGATTTGGCCCAAATCACGGGCGTCAATATAGCTGAACGCAATGCGGCGACGCTGGCCCGGATCGACGAAATAACCCGGAAAGTTTTGCGCGTATTCGTGCGGCTCTATCACATTGCCGATGCGCAACGCGTAGATGTCAAAGCCTGATCGCCGCTGAAAGCTGCGGGCTGTCACCTCATTCACTTTTTTCGACATGCCGTAGCTGTCCATCGGATCAATGTCATAGTCTTCCTCAAAGGGCAGAACTTTTGGGTCAACGATACCCTCGGAAAAGCAGACCCCATAGGTCGTCTCGGAACTGGCAATGATGATCTTTTTGATCCCCAGTTTTACTGCAGCCTCGATCACATTATAGGTGCCCATCACGTTGACGCGGTAAGTCTCATTTTCGGGTTTCAGCAGCAGCGATGGCACCGCGGCGAAATGCACAACAGCGTCGTAGCGCGGGGCGGCACCCTGATCCATCTCACCTATATCCATCTGGGTGCTTAACGCATTGAACATTTGGCCACTGTCGCAAATATCTGCCACCAGATCCGCCACACCGGGCATACGCAAAGGCACCTGATCCACGTTCAAAACCTTGTGCCCAGCAGCAGCCAGATAAGCCACCACATGCTTGCCCGCCTTACCCGACCCGCCCGTAAACAAGACACGCATTGCATTCTCCTTTGTTCTGGTAAGAGCGTGTCGCGTTTAACTGAAACTCAGGTTACACCGCGAACGCGCCACACCTAAGCCTACCCACCGTAGTGCGCGTTCGCAACACCCCAACATCTTGCGCCCTGCCCCTGATTTCTGTGATAATACCGCTTCAAAGCCGCAAAATAAGAATCGAGCACTTCATGGCCAGTGACCTTTTGTCTGACGCAATCGACAGCTATGACGCCTCGTCCATTGAGGTTCTTGAACCCCTTGAGGC
>JAAFIJ010000169.1:0-1666 GCA_013298675.1 Rhodobacterales bacterium
CATGCGGGCGCGATCACCTGGTGATCTGGAAGCAAATGCTGCGAAATCGCGCCCCACGCCGCTTCACCCAGAGAAAACACAATGAAATCAATCACTGGCACCCCGGTGCAGATCCAGTGTCAGTCAGTGTCACCCCGCCGCTGCGGTCCTGATGGCCGAATCCCTTGTTTTACAGGGTTTGGTTCATAGGCCGCCGGCATCCGCGCCGGTTGCCGCCTCAAACCAAGTCTGCACACAGCATGCCGCAGCGCAGCATGATTTTGGGAAAAATCGCAAAAAACCAATAAAACAAGGAACGGCGCGGGGGTGCAAAGCCAGTGCCAGCCAGTGTCAGTCAGTGCCTTCCCGCCGTCCCTGCCGATCTGCGCCTTCTCAAACCGGCAAACGCCCAGTTCGGGCAACAACCGGGAGACGACCCATGACGCAGACACATCGACACCCCGCGGCGCCGCCCGCGCCCTTGATGGCGGGCTGGATCAGCCGCCTCAACCTGGCCCTCGAACTGGGCCTTTCGGTCGACACGCTGCGGCGCTGGGACGACCGGCGCACGGGCCCCGCCTGCGTTCGGGCCGGGCGCACGATCTATTACCGCCGCGCCGTCGTGCTGGACTGGCTGGAAAAGCAGGACAGCACCAAGCGCGCAAAAGGGAAGGGACGCAAATGACCGCGCCGATTCCCCACCCCCTGATCGCAGCCACCAGGACCGTTGACTGGATGCTGGATCGCCTGACCGAGGCGCGCGGCGTCCTGGCCGACACGTCTCAGCGTCCGGACTCGCTTGTTATCCTCTCGGCCCGTGTGGTCGTCGGCCAAACCGACGATGCCGGTGAATGCGCTGATGCCATCGAGCTGTTGTGCCAGCTGGATCGTCGCCCTCTGCATGCCATCGCAGTAGCGGCCTTCCCGAACGGCGGTGCCGCATGAACCGACGCAGCACACCCGAAGCCGACGCCCAGCGAGCCATCGTGCAGGCCCTGCGCTTCGCCCTTCCGCGCGACGCATTCGTCCATCATTGCGCCAACGAAGTGACCGAGTCCGGTTCGCGTGGCCAGATCCGTCAATCGATCCTGGTCGGCATGGGCGTTCATGCGGGCTTTGCCGATCTGATCGTGATCTCAAGCGGCCGCGTGCTGTTCCTTGAGGTCAAGAGCCAGACTGGCCGGTTGCGCAAGTCACAGGAGGATTTCCGAGACACCGTATGCGCCCAAGGCTTCGGCTGGGCGCTGGTGCGATCGGTCGACGATGCGCTGGTGGCCTTGGCTGACAATGGCTTCACGAGCCGCGTGCGCAGCCCAGCGCGGAGGGTGGCACCATGAGCCACAAGGCAACTGTCTGGGCGCTCGATCAGCGCAGCATCAAGGGCACGACCAAGATCGTGCTGTGGCACCTTTGCGACCGTTACAACCCCGAGCATGGCTGCTTTCCGTCGCAGGAACTGCTGGCCTATGACTGCCAGGTCAGCCGCTCCGGCCTGAACAACCACCTCAGCCATCTGGAAAGATGCGGTCTGATGCGGCGCGAACGGCGCATCGATCCGATCACCAAGCGTCAGATGTCGACGCGGTACATCCTCGGTTTCGAGGAGGGATTCACGCCGGTGCCAAGTGCTGCGACCGCCGAAAACCGGGCAGATATCGCATCCTTGGCGGAAAAGCCGTGTCCAAAT
>JAAFIJ010000169.1:1676-6199 GCA_013298675.1 Rhodobacterales bacterium
CGGACACGGACCTTACGGTGAAGAAAGTATCCCAAACAACGACTTGGCATGCATTTCGGCGGAAAAGCCGTGTCCAGAATTTGCACACGGAGCCGTGTCCAAAAAACAGGCCGACCCGTGTCCAGAAAATGGCCCGAGCCGTGTCCAGAATTTGGACACTAACCTTGTAAGAGAACCCCTAAGAGAACCTGTAAAGGAGGAGGAGGAGGAGGAGGAGGAAGACGCTGGGCGCGATGCCAATTTTGATCGGTTCTTCGTGGAGTTGCTGACCGCGCTGGGCTTCGCCGCAAACGCCGCCCTTCCCGCCTGGTGGCAGGGCTGGCCTGCACGGGTGCATATTCGGCGCTGGCGGCATGACCTCGGACTGTCGGAGGCCCGGATCATTCAGACAGCGAGGGAAACTCGCAGTGATCATCCCAATCCGCCTGACGGCCCCAAGGCCCTCGACCGGTTCATGGAACGCGCCGCCCAGCGCGATGCCCAAAAGGCGGCGACCGCGACCAGTTCCGTCAAAGCAAAGCGCCGCCGCAAGGCGGAAACCCAACCGCCGAACAACGACGATGAGGTGGCGGTCTACTACGCAGCAATCGTGAACTCGGATGATTATTTTCCCCGCGATTTGTTCGGCAGCAGAACCTGCGGATTGATGCTGGCCCGTGGCCTAGTCACGCCCGAACGCCTTCGCCAGCGGATGGGACAATGAATGACATGGTGTCACGTCCCAGGCACGGATTGTCCCTCTGCGCAGGCGGCGGAGGCTTGGATATGGGCGTCATGCTCACTGAGCCCGCATATCACACCCGCGCCTTTGTCGAGTGGGAAGAATGGCCGCGCGCAGTCCTCATCGCTGCCCAGCGCGCGGGATACTTCGCCCCGGCACCCATCTGGGATGATCTCCGCAGCTTCGATGCCCGGCCCTTCCGTGGTGCCTTCGACATCGTCCTCGCCGGATATCCCTGCCAGCCCTTCAGCGCCGCCGGTAAGCGTGGCGGTGCCGACGATCCCCGCCACCTCTGGCCCGAGGTTGCCCGGGTCGTCGGGGAATGCCACCCCGAATGGGTCTTTCTCGAAAACGTCTCCGGCCATGTCACCCTCGGCCTTGAATCCGTCCTGCGAGAGCTTTGGCGCATGGGCTACACGCCTGCGGCGGGTCTGTTCAGCGCGGCAGAAGTTGGCGCGCCACACCAGCGGCTCCGGATCTTCATCCTGGCCCACACCGATGAGCCTGCATCCCGGCACCGATCGCTACAACCCGGCCGGGAACAGCGATTTCACCCGCAAGGCCGAAGCGCTGGCGCTGGGCATCACCAATTGGTCGACGCCGAAGGCGACGGACGGGGCGAAGGGTGGGCCGGGCCAGAGCTATGGCTCGGGCGGGATGCCACCGCTGCCAGCACAAGCGGCGCAGTGGCAAACGCCTGTGGCCGACGATCAGGCCGACCGGCTCCGCGGCAAGATCAACAGCCGGGGCAAACCGAAACTGAGCGCGCAGGCGATCCAGTGGCCGACACCTGCGGCGCAGAACTGGAAGGGCAGCAGTCCCGCCAGCGTGACCCGCGCCGATGGCAAGAGCCGGATGGATATCCTGCATTATCGGGCGGAACAGGGCTTCACCCGCCCGGACCCGGCGATCACGTTGGTTGGGCCGCAACCCTCGCATCACGCCCCGATCTCGCGCCCGCTCTGGGCCTATCTGATTGCATCGCATGGGCGTGCCGTGTCGCGCAGGGTCTTGAAAGCCCGGGCGCGGCAGCGGCTGAACCCGCTGTTCGTCGGATGGTTGATGGGCTGGCCCATCGGTCACGCGCTCTGCGCCTGCTCGGCAATGGAGTTCACCCTCTGGCAGCAGCACATGCGTGGCGCGCTCTCGCGGCTGCCCATGGCCTCCGGCCCGTGGATCTGGCGGCCGTTCGATGGTCCGGCCAGCACAGCGCAGATGAACCTCTTTGAAGGAATGCTGCCATGAGCATGCAGGGACGGATTGGGCGCGCAGGCGGGGCGCGGGTGAAACGCGCGTTGGGCGTGCAGGCGATCCTGGAATGGGCATTCCGGGTGGAAAAGGCACAGCTGGAACTGCCGGTGCGGCAGGACATTGATGAAGAAGGGTTTGGCTTTGGCATGGAATACGTACTTATCCAGCGTGCGCGTCTGGGGTGCAAGGTGGACGGTGGTGGTCATAAATCGCAGTCCTACACCCATGAGGATGCAGAGATCGTGGCCGCAACCTTGGCGGGGATGCCTGACAGCCTCGGCGGCAAACGCATGCGATTTACATGGCCGAACTGGCGCGCGCGGGGATGACGCCGGACTGGATGCCGGGCGTCGCCCCGCGCTGCGTGCCCGTCGAGACCAAGCGCAACCAGCATGGCGAGCGGTCCACCACGGTCGTGATCGGCATCGAGCGCGTGCTCCATCGCGGGCGCTGGCGCAATGTGGAGGTTCTGGCCTGCCCGGTGATGTGGCGACCACACCCTGAGCAGATCGCATCCGCCCGGCGCGGCTATGAGGATTGGTGGCAGGCGCTGGACTGGGTTCGGGATGGGTTGGTTGCGGGCGGCATGCTGCGGGAAGTGGAGGTGAACGGGGCGATGCCTAAGGTGCGGCCTTGGAGAATCGGGTGACACCGTCGCACAGGCAGGATATCGGTCGTTCGACACAGCAAGCGAGGCAGCGGGTGAGTTGTCAAAACTTCGTAGGCGCCACAATGTTTTGAATGGCACCATCCAATACCGTCAGCTGGCTTTACAGCACTAGGAGTTGCGACCAGAATACCGTTCCCGCCAAACTTTGGTTTCCCTGCAAGCGCATCGCCACAACCTGCAAATCACAGGTCGGAAGATCCGCTGCCAATGAAACTAACAGGCCCTCGGAAATGCGGCCAAGCGCCAAGGATTCGGGCACCCACGCAACCCCGATCCCCGCTGATGCCATTTCCACCGCGGCAAGGGTCAATGCCGTTTCCACCTTCGGCACATAGCGGATACCTGGATCAACGAATGGCAGAATCTTCCGGTCCATCACCTTGCCGAAAAACACATCTGCCGGAAAAGCGATGTAGGGGATATCTTTATTCCCCGCGATGATTTCCGTGATGTCTTGCAAAGCCGTCTTGAACACCGGGATAAGACGATCAGTGCCGATTGTGATCACTTCAAGAAAATCGGCGTTGAAATCATTCGTTTCCTCGGGTTGCTGATAGACGATTGCAATATCGGCTTGTCGTGAAAGCAACAGACCCGTGCATTCGTCCAAGTTGGCCGAGCGTAGCCGTACATGGATGCTGTCATGTTGAACTGGAATTTGTTGCAAGATTACCGGGATACGCGTTGTGGTCAGGGAATGCTGGCACGCAACGATCACCTTGTTGTTTGTCATCCGTTCGCCGCGCCGCAAGTCGACAAGCAGTTGCCGAAGCCCGTCCGACAGCTGCAAGATTTGCCCGCTTTGCGCGAGTGTTGTAGGTTGCAGCTTGATCGGCTTGTAACTGCGGTCAAAGAGTTCGACGCCGACATAGTCCTCAATTTGTTGGACCCGTCGGGAAAAGGCTGATTGCGTCAGTCGCCGTCGCTCCGCTGCGCCGCTGAAAGAACCAGTTTCGGCGATTGCCAAGATGTCTTCCAACCACTCCAACCGCACGGCGCCCTCATAACTTGCAACTATTGCATAATAATTCAAAAATTTTGAATTTGCTAGATCAATAGTTCTGTGGGACCTTCGAAAAATTCAAGTTAGACAAGGAACTTCCATGCATCTCGCCCGTTTCCCTCGCGTTCATCTGGCGCATCTTCCAACTCCCTTGGAAAAGATGGACCGTCTTTCCAAAGAATTGGGCGGGCCAGAAATCTGGATCAAGCGCGATGACTGCACTGGCCTTTCAACCGGTGGCAACAAGACCCGCAAGCTGGAATTCCTGATGGCCGAGGCGGTGGCTATGGGCGCGGACACCGTGATGACCCAAGGTGCTACCCAGTCGAACCATGCGCGCCAAACTGCGGCTTTTGCGGCCAAGCTGGGCATGGGCTGCCATATCCTGCTGGAAGACCGCACAGGATCGAACCTTGCAAATTACAACGACAACGGCAACGTGCTGCTGGACCATCTGCACGGCGCGACCACGTCAAAGCGGGCGGGCGGCAAGGACATGGCGGCCGAGATGGAACTGGTGGCCGAGCGGCTGCGCGCCGAAGGCCGCAAGGTGTATCTTATCCCCGGCGGCGGATCGAATGCGACGGGCGCTTTGGGTTATGTCAACTGTGCGTTCGAGTTGGTTGGCCAAGCCAATGACCGCAGTCTTGTGATTGACCATCTTGTCACCGCGACCGGATCTGCGGGCACACAGGCAGGTCTGATCACGGGCCTTAAGGCGATCAACGCGCAAATCCCGCTGTTGGGCATTGGCGTGCGTGCGCCCAAGGACAAACAGGAAGAGAATGTTTTTGCCTTGGCATTGAAAACCGCTGAAAAGCTGGGTTGCCCCAATGTGGTTGCGCGCGGCGATGTGGTGGCAGACAGCAGCTATGTCG
>JAAFIJ010000017.1 GCA_013298675.1 Rhodobacterales bacterium
TTCGTCGACCAGAATATAGCGAAACCAGCGCTGATACTGTTCTAGCACATCGGCGTGCTTTTGGAAAATCACCACGCAATGTAGCAAAAGATCACCAAAATCGGTGGCATTCAGGGTCCGCAGACGGTCTTGATACTGCTCATACAGTTCGGTTCCACGGTTGTTATAGGCGCTCGCCTCGGACGACGGCACCCGGTCGGGCGTCATTGCGCGGTTTTTCCAACTGTCGATGATGCTGGCCAACATGCGCGCGGGCCAACGCTTTTCATCAATGTTGGCCGCAGCAATCAACTGCTTTAGCAAGCGGATCTGGTCATCGGTGTCCAAAATGGTGAAGTTCGACTTCAACCCAACCAATTCAGCATGACGGCGCAAGATTTTCACCGAAAGCGAGTGAAAGGTGCCCATCCAAGGCATGCCCTCGGCCACTTCGCCCAACAGCCGTCCGACCCGATTTTTCATCTCACGCGCGGCTTTGTTGGTAAACGTCACCGACAGAATTTCATTCGGGCGGCAGCGGCCCATTTGCAAAAGATGCACAATCCGCGACGTCAAAGCCTTGGTTTTGCCAGTGCCCGCACCAGCAAGCATCAAAACCGGGCCATCCATAGCCTCGACCGCCGCGCGTTGGGCGGGGTTCAGATCATCAAGATAGGGCGCGGGCCGCGCGGCGATCGCGCGTTGCGACAGGGGAACTGCCGCGGCAAATGCATCATGATCATCATATTCGTTCATCCGGCAAATCTAGCCTGCCTTTTGATCGAGTTAAAGAAGTGTTCTTTGATTGTTCGCGTATTTCAGCCGTTTTCGGAATAAACCTTGCGGATTTCGGCGCTGTAACGCTGAAAGAGTGTGCTGAATGCCGCGATGTCGGCCTCGGACCAGTCCTGAAACACCCCGATCATCTTTTGCCACTTGCGGTCAACAATGGCGCGAAACGTCGATTTCGCCAGCTCGGTTTGCTGCAACACGATCTTGCGGCCATCGGTCTGATCGGCAGTCCTGACGAGATAGCCCTTGTCAATCAGGTCGGCCGCCGTGCGGCTTGCACGTGAAGGATCGACGCCCAATTCTTCGGCCAACAGACCCACCGTCGCCGGTTGTGCCATACAGTGGCCAACGCCGGATTCGATCCTTAGGATGGCGGTCATTGCCGAAAAGTGACTAAGTTCAATCTCCAGCCCCAACTCCGCGATCAAACGCAAAGGGAGTTCCCCCTTCAGCGTCATGCGGTGCCAAGCGAACATCGCATGATCAAAGGCCAAAAGCTGTGCAGCCGCCGCATCTGAAAAACCGACGCTTGTCAGTTTTTCGGGCAAGCCTTGATTGAAGTGTGCGGGCAGTGGTGTTTTTTGCATGGCTTCCTGTGGCGCAATTTTCGGCACAAGTCAATTATGTGCTAAAAACATATGTGTGCTGTTGACATGTAAATATGCTGGCCGTAGCAAGTACGTCTCTGGCGCCATTGCGCCACGCAAAATGTAGGTTTCAGATGAATTCTCCCGCTACTCCCCAAACTGCCCAGACCGGGTCCACCATGCTGGTCATCGTTTCCATCGGCCTGCTACTGTTGCTGGCGTCGCTTGATCAGACCATCGTGTCAACGGCCCTGCCAACCATCGTGGCAGACCTTGGCGGGTTAGAGCATCTTAGCTGGGTTTTCACCGCCTATATTCTGTCGTCAACCGTTGTGGCCCCGCTCTATGGCAAACTGGGCGACCTTTATGGCCGCCGCTCGATGGTCTTCGTGTCGGTCGGTTTGTTCCTACTGGGTTCCGCCATGTGCGGATTTTCCAACTCAATGACCATGTTGATCGTTTCGCGCACCGTTCAGGGATTGGGCGGCGGCGGTTTGTTCGTATTGGCACTGTCAGTGGTGGGTGACGTGATCGCGCCGAAAGATCGCGGCAAGGTCCAAGGCATGTTCGCAGCCGTTTTCTCGTTGTCGTCCGTAATTGGCCCGCTGGCCGGTGGCTGGTTTGTCGAAGTTGCCTCGTGGAACTGGATCTTCTTTATCAATATTCCATTGGGCGCGATTGCTGTTGCGGTGTTTGCCTCTAGCTTTGGGGCAAAAGCCGAACGGGTCAGCCACAAGATTGACTGGGCCGGCGCCGCGGCGCTGTCCATCGCCTTGTCCGCGCTTATTTTGGTATCAAGCTTGGGGGGTAAGGATTTGCCATGGAACGGCGCGCTGACCTGGGGCGTAGTTGCAGCGGGTTTTGCCGCCTTGGTTGCCTTCATCATGATAGAGCGCGTGGCAGAAGAGCCGATCCTGCCGCTTGAGCTGTTCAATCTGAACGTCTTTTCTGTAACGTCGGTGATCGGGTTTCTAACCGGTGCTGCCATGCTGGGGATCATCAGCTTTTTGCCGATCTTTTTGCAGATCGCCCAAGGGTACACGCCGACAAACTCTGGCTTCATGTTGATTCCAATGACGGTTGGCATCCTGTCTACCTCTACTTTTGCCGGTATCTACATGGGAAAAACCGGGCGCTACCGGATGCTGCCGATGTGTGGGACCGCCGCGATGGCGTTTGGCGCGTTCTTGATGACCTTTTTGGACGTGCAAACCAGCGCTTTTTACTTTGCGGCTGCCCTGTTGATTTTCGGGACAGGCATGGGGTTCATCTTTCCCGTCGTCACAACCGCCGTCCAAAACGCCGTGCCGCGCCAGCAGATGGGCACGGCCACGGCTTCAGGTGTGATGTTTCGTCAAATTGGCGGTTCGGTATCGGTTGCGATTTTTGGCGCGCTATTTGCGCAAAGGATGGCTGGAATTCCTGGTCTGCCAGCGGGCAGCGAGATCGCTCCGCATGCGCTTGCCGCCTTGCCCACCGAAATGCGTGCCCAAGTGGCCGAAGGGATCGTCTTTGCGTTGCACCCGATTTATTGGATTGTCATGGTACTTGCTTTGATCGGCTTTGCGTTTTCGCTTGTATTAAAGGAAATCCCGCTGGTGAACAGACACGTGCCCAAGGGTGAATAGGCATCCAAACCAGACGCAAGTTTGAACGTGAAATGGGGGCATCTGCCCCCATTTTTTTCGTTCGATTTCATATCACTTGATATGATGTCCATTTTGGGAAAAACACCTTCGCAAAAATGTCAAAAAACGGCGAATCCAGCACTTGCGCTGCGCTGCAGCGTCCTTAATGTGCCCCTAAGGTGCGAAAGCACGCGTCTGCTCGCGATTATGGAACGGGGTGCTCTGATGACCAACTTCAAAAAAATCTTGATCGCCAACCGCGGTGAAATTGCCATTCGCGTGATGCGCGCCGCAAACGAGATGGGCAAGAAGACAGTCGCGGTTTACGCCGAAGAGGATAAGCTGGGACTGCACCGGTTCAAAGCAGACGAAGCCTATCTGATTGGTGAGGGATTGTCGCCCGTTGGTGCCTATCTTTCTATCCCGGAAATCATCCGGGTTGCCAAAGAATGCGGCGCCGACGCGATCCATCCGGGCTACGGTCTGCTGTCCGAAAACCCCGACTTTGTAGAGGCATGTGAACAGGCAGGCATAACCTTTATCGGCCCAAAAGCCGAAACCATGCGCGCCCTTGGCGACAAAGCAAGTGCACGCCGCGTCGCCATGGAGGCCGGCGTTCCGGTTATCCCCGCGACCGAAGTTTTGGGCGATGACTTTGACGCAATCCGGAAAGAGGCGGCCGAAGTTGGCTATCCCTTGATGCTTAAGGCGTCTTGGGGCGGCGGCGGGCGCGGCATGCGCCCCATTCTGGGACCGGACGAACTGGCCGATAAAGTCCGTGAAGGCCGACGTGAAGCAGAAGCCGCTTTTGGCAACGGCGAAGGTTATCTTGAAAAGATGATCATCCGTGCGCGCCACGTAGAGGTTCAGATCCTGGGTGACAAGCATGGGGCGATTTACCACCTGTTTGAACGCGACTGCACCGTTCAGCGCCGCAATCAAAAGGTCGTTGAGCGCGCGCCGGCCCCCTATCTGACCGAAGCACAGCGCGCCGAGGTTTGCGAATTGGGCCGCAGGATTTGCGCCCATGTTGGCTATGAATGCGCGGGCACCGTCGAATTCCTGATGGATATGGACAATCAGCAGTTCTATTTCATCGAAGTGAACCCCCGAGTTCAAGTGGAACACACGGTTACCGAACAGGTCACCGGGATCGACATCGTTCAGGCACAGATCCTCATTGCAGAAGGTAAAACTTTGGCCGAGGCCACTGGCATGGCGTCGCAAGCAGACATCCGCCTTCATGGCCACGCGCTTCAGTGCCGCGTCACCACCGAAGATCCTCAGAACAACTTTATCCCGGACTATGGCCGCTTGACTGCCTATCGTTCCGCGACCGGAAACGGCATTCGTCTAGACGGCGGCACGGCGTATGCGGGATCGGTCATTACGCGCTACTATGACTCTTTGCTGGTCAAGGTCACCGCTTGGGCCCCGACCCCACAAGCCACGATCAACCGCATGGACCGCGCCCTGCGCGAGTTTCGTATCCGCGGCGTTTCCACCAATATCGAATTTGTGATCAACTTGCTCAAGCATCCGACCTTTCTGGATGACACCTACACAACCAAGTTTATCGACACGACCCCTGCCCTGTTCCACTTTAAAAAACGCCGCGACCGGGCGACAAAGATTCTGACCTATATCGCGGATATCACCGTGAACGGGCACCCAGAGACCGCAGGCAGGCCGAAACCACACGCCGAGGCCCGCACCCCGCGTGCGCCAAAACCGATGGCAGAGCCCGCGATGGGCACGCGCAACCTGTTGGAACAAAAGGGCCCGCAGGCCGTAGCCGATTGGCTTGCCAAGCAAAAAAAGGTGTTGCTCACCGACACGACGATGCGCGATGGCCACCAGTCGCTGTTGGCGACGCGGATGCGTTCCATTGATATGATCAAGGTTGCCCCCGCCTATGCGGCCAACCTGCCACAGCTGTTTTCTGTCGAATGTTGGGGCGGGGCCACGTTTGATGTGGCCTACCGGTTCTTGCAGGAATGTCCGTGGCAGCGCCTGCGCGATTTGCGCGCCGCCATGCCAAACCTGATGACACAAATGTTGCTGCGCGCCTCTAACGGGGTGGGATACACCAACTATCCTGACAACGTTGTGCAAGGATTTGTGAAACAAGCGGCCCTGACGGGTGTCGATGTGTTCCGGGTGTTCGACAGCCTCAACTGGGTTGAAAACATGCGCGTTGCAATGGACGCTGTGAATGAGGCGGGCAAGGTTTGCGAAGGCACCGTTTGCTATACCGGTGACATTCTGGACCCGGCACGCGCCAAGTATGATCTGCATTACTATGTCAGCCGAGGCAAAGAGCTAAAGTCTGCCGGTGCCCATATCTTGGGTCTAAAGGATATGGCGGGTCTTTTGAAACCTGCTGCGGCCAAGATCCTGATCAAGGCTCTAAAGCAAGAGGTTGGCCTGCCGATCCATTTCCACACGCATGATACCAGCGGTGCGGCTGCGGCAACCATTCTGGCGGCTTGCGATGCGGGCGTTGATGCTGTGGACGCCGCGATGGATGCGTTTTCGGGTGGCACGTCGCAGCCCTGCCTTGGCTCGATCGTCGAGGCACTGCGCCATACAGAGCGCGATACAGGTCTTGATATTTCGGCCATCCGCCAAATCTCTAACTATTGGGAAGGCGTGCGGGGCCAATATGCGGCGTTCGAATCCGGCATCCCTGCCCCTGCGTCCGAGGTTTATCTGCATGAAATGCCCGGCGGTCAGTTCACCAACCTAAAAGCCCAAGCGCGCAGCCTTGGGATGGAAGAGCGTTGGCACGAAGTCGCGCAAGCCTATGCCGACGCCAACCAGATGTTTGGCGACATTGTCAAAGTGACCCCATCGTCCAAAGTTGTGGGTGACATGGCCCTGATGATGGTGGCCCAAAACCTGACTCGCGCGCAGGTTGAAGATCCTGCGGTTGATGTCGCCTTCCCTGAATCCGTCGTGGACATGCTGAAAGGCAGCATTGGGCAACCACATGGCGGTTGGCCCCCTGGCATCACCAAAAAGGTGCTGAAAGGCGAGGCCGCCTCTACCGCGCGCCCCGGTGCTGAACTTGCACCCGTCGATGTCGAAGCCGTCCGCAGCAAGCTGTCCGCCGAACTGGCGGGCTTCAAGGTCGATGATGAAGATCTGAACGGATATCTGATGTATCCTAAGGTGTTTCTGGATTACATGGGCCGACACAAAGCTTACGGCCCCGTGCGCACGCTGCCGACGCGGACATTCTTTTATGGAATGTCGCCGGGCGAAGAGATCACATCAGAAATTGATCCGGGCAAGTTGCTGGAAATTCGCCTGCAAGCGGTCGGCGAAACCACCGATGATGGTGACGTCAAAGTTTTCTTTGAACTGAACGGTCAGCCACGTGTGATCAAAGTGCCGAACCGTGCCATCAAGGCGCAAGCGGCAGTGAAACCAAAGGCCGTCGAAGGCAACCCGGCCCATATCGGCGCACCAATGCCAGGGTCGATCGCCTCTGTCGCTGTGGTTGCGGGGCAAAAGGTCAATGCGGGGGATTTGCTGTTGACCATTGAAGCGATGAAAATGGAAACCGGCATCCACGCCGACCGTGCGGCGGTGGTCAAAGTGCTGCACGTACACCCCGGCAGTCAGATTGACGCCAAGGATCTGTTGATCGAGTTAGAATGAGTTTGTGCGGGCGCCTAGTGCGGGTGCCCGTTTCCGCTTTGACGCGTGACAATCTGAAAACGCTAAAGTACCCGCAACTGCGCCTTCATCCAGGGCCAGTTCTGCAAAGCGGGTTCCACCACTTGAGCTGCCACCAACCCACGCAACAAACCCGCAACTTGCGTGGGCACTCCCTTTAACACACCGACCCTTGCCGAGAGCGACAATGTGCGTTCCAGCGGTGCAAAAGGCAGCGGAAAGACCTCTATCTGGGTGCTAAATCGGGCCGCATGATGCAGCGCGAGGGGCGTCAAAATAGTCCAGCCTTGCCCGCCCGCGACCATGGCAATGATGGCATTATAGCTGTCGAGTTCAAAGCGGTGGGCGAGGCGAATGTTTTGGCGCGCCAAATGGCCAGCGATCTGACGGCCCATCAGATGACGCCCGGTGTATTGGATCAACGGCAAATCGCCCCCCAAAGACCGCCCTTTTGGCACAACGGCGACAAAAGGTTCAATCAACAGCGGGTGAACTTCTCGTTCTGCATCGTCGGGTGTTTCCGACCCCAGATCAGCCGCAGCCACCAGATCAAGGGCGCGTGCATCAAGCTGGTCCAGCAGACGGTGACTGGCCCCTGTCTCTAGCAAGAAGCGACAGCCTCTCAACTCTTGCGCCAGCAACGACAGCAATTGCGGTGTCACCTCGGCATCAAAATCTTCAATCATCCCTAGCCGCAAGGTCGTCAGCCCAGAAAGTTCTGCCACAGCTAGTTCTGCCCGCGCCTCGGCCTCGGCGTTCAGCATGGTTTGGGCATGACGGCGAAACATAAACCCAGCGGGCGTCAGATTCATCGGACGGGCGGACCGGTCGAGCAAAACCGCGCCCAACGCCACTTCAAGACTGGTCAATTGCTGGCTGATCGCCGAAGGACTGACCCCAAGACGCTTGGCCGCTGCGGAAATGGCGTGTTCCTCGGCCACGGCCAAGAACACCTCTGCCCCCCAAAGCGTCACCCGGCCTGTCGCCTCTGCCATGGTTTACAGCTTCGACAGCTTCTTTTGCAGCTCTGCAAATTGACGCTTAATTTCGGCCAGCTCTTCGGCCGCGTCCGGTTCTGCCGCCGGGGTCTCTTCGCGCGCAGGACCAGAGCCGCCCCAACCGGGCACGCCCCCGAGCATCGTCTTCATAAATGCTTCTTGTTGCTTTCGCATGGCATCAAAGCCCGGCATTGTCGTCAAAGGATTCGGAATGACACCAAGGTTTTCAATCACCTTGGACTGACCCTCGCGCAACATTTCAAAGCTTGCCGACAGAAACTGCGGCACAACGGACTGGATGTTCGAGGTGTAGCTGCGCACAAGGTCCGTAAGCACATTCGTCGGCAAAACCGTGTCGCCCTTGGACTCTCGTTCAGCCACGATTTGCAACAAATACTGACGTGTCAGATCATCTCCAGATTTCAGATCAATGATCTGCACCTCGCGCCCGGCGCGGATAAACCCCGAGATATCTTCAAGGGTCACGTAATCCGATGTCTCGGTGTTATAGAGACGGCGGCTGGCATAGCGCTTGATCAAAAGCGGCTTCGCGGTTTCGGCCATCTTAACCCCTCCCCGGGCGATGTTGCAGCGCAGAGAAGCTTAGGCGAGCCTAAATCAAAAAGAAAGGGCGCGTCGCATGCGACACGCCCTTCTTTCAACGTTCACTCGTGAAAAGTGACAAAACTTACTTTGCAGCTGCAGCAGCTTTTTTGACGTTTGCGGTGACGTCAGCGGTTGCTTTTTTAACAGCAGCGGATGCTTCTTCCGAAACGTCCTTGCCAGCAGCCATCACCAACTCAACGGTATCCATCTGAACCTTTTTCGCAACTTCAGCGAAAGCGGCCATGTTTTCTGCAGCCAACTCGGCAGCAGCCGATGCGAAATCAGAAGCGGCTTTCGAGTAGTCAGCAGGCTCTGCCTTTACTTTCGACGCAACAGCCATCTTTGCAAGGGTCTCTTTGGTCCATTTCGAGGTGATCTCGGTGGACTTTTCAGCAGCGGCCAAAGCAACAGCCGACATTTTCTCGGCGAAAGCTGCTTGGGTCTTGAATGCGTTTTGGAATGCAGACGCGTCAGCCGGGAAGGAAGCCATCATGTCTTGCATAACTTTGGTGAAATCAGCTGGTTTGTTCATTTCATTACTTCCTAAAATTGCCGGCGCTTTCCGGTTTCCTGATAAGAAATAACATATATGCTGCAGTGCGGCATTTCAAGTATTTTCTGCGTTGCAGCATAAATGCCCGAAACGCGCGTCAGATCAATCGGTTGGCTGCGCTCTTACATAGAGACCGGGCGCCGCCGCCAGCAAAATCTGCCCCGAATCACCTGGCGTGCGCGCAGCAATCTGCGCCCCAGACCGACCTGCGAGCCATTCTGACCAGCGCGGCCACCAGCTGCCTTGGGTAAAGCTTGCACCCGCTTTCCACGCATCAGCAGCCTCCATAGCGGCGCTGTTCACGTAGTGGCCGTACTTACCTTTGGCAGGGGGGTTGATGATGCCCGCGATATGCCCCGACTGGGATAAGATAAAGGTTTTGTCAGCAGAGCCGAATTGCTTGATCCCGTTAAAGCTGCCCTTCCAATGCGCGATATGATCCGTTTCACAAGCAATCGCGCAGACTGGCAGTTTGATGTCGTCAAGGCTGACCGGTGTGCCAAAAACCGGGAAGACACCTTTGGCGAATCCGTCATTCTGGCAAAGGCCGCGCAGATACTCGATGGCCATTTTTGCGGGCAGATTGGTGCCATCGCCGTTCCAGAACAGCAGATCAAAGGCGGGCGGCGCCTCTCCCAACATATAGCTTTTGATCGCCGGACCGTAGATCAAGTCGTTGGATCGCAAATAGGAAAAGGTGCGCGACATGAAGGATTTGTCCAACACACCATCCACAGCCATTTGCCGCTCGATCCCGTCAACAAAGTCATTATCGAGGAAAACGCCAACCTCACCGGGATCAGAAAAGTCGGTCATCGTGGTGAAAAATGTGGCAGAGTTGACAGAGCTGTCGCCCTGTTTCTGCAGGTGCGCAAGCGTTAGGCCAAGGGTGGTGCCCGCGATACAATAACCAACCGCATTCAGGCGCGGCTGATCACAAATGCGGCGAACCTCTGCCATTGCGGTCAGGTAGCCATCGCGAATATAGTCGTCCATGCCGATACCGGCATAAGTCGCATCTGGGTTGACCCAAGACACTACGAACAGCGTAAACCCTTGATCCACAATCCATTTAATCAAACTGTTGGCGGGTTTCAGGTCCAGAACGTAGAATTTGTTGATCCATGGCGGAAAAATCAACAGTGGCATCTCGTACACGGTTTCGGTGCTGGGCGCATATTGGATCAACTCGAACAAATGGTTGCGAAACACCACATGGCCCGGCGTTGTGGCAATGTTTTCGCCCAATACAAATGCGCTTCGGTCGGCAAGTGTCACCTGCATTTCACCGTTGTTCGCCTCAACATCTGCGATCAGATTTTCGAGACCGGCAATCAGGCTCTCGCCGTCGGTCGCAACAGCCTTTTCCAAGGCGTCTGGGTTTGTGCCCAGAAAATTGGTAGGGGCCAACATATCTACGATCTGGCGGGTGAAATATTCGACGCGATGGCGTTCGTGCGGCGCGATCCCCTCCATGTCGCCCACGGCGGTTTTGACGGCATCGGCATTGATCAGGTACTGCTGCTTTAGATAATTGAATGCAGGATGTGAGTCCCACAGCGGATTGGAAAATCGGCGGTCTGCGGGGCCGGGGTCGGCTGGCGCCTTAAACTCACCTGATGCCAGCGCCTGCTGCGCCTCAACATAATGCTTAAGGGATTTGCCCCAATACCCGATTTGATGTTCCAAAACCTTCGCCGGATTTTGCATCATAGCGGTGATATAGGCGGTGGCTGCCTTCATGAACACTTCGTCTGACGGACCATCCAACGCTTTGTCATGCGGTTTGCGATGGGCCATCGCTGCCATCAATCTGCCACTCAATGCCTCTATCTTTGCAAGATTAGCGCTGAGTTTTTCTAGTTTTGCTGCTGCGGCAATGTCTTTGGTTGTCATTTAATTTTTTACCCCTATTCTCGCCGCTGTGCAGCATTTACGCCGCAACGCCCGTTTGGTCGCGTGGCAAGGGGCCGGGGCCCGTTCCCCGCGCAAAGGAGACGCCTGTGAAGTATATGGCCACTTACGACCTGATGGAAAGTGTGCGCAACACAAATGAGTGGATGGGCGCCACTGCCAGAGCGATGGCCTCTTACCCTGCGTTTGCCATGTCGATGAACCCGATGTTGAATGTGATGGCGGCTTGGGGCGAAGTGACAGAGCGTAGTTTTGCCAGAATGGTGGTCAAACCAGACTGGGGCATCCGGTCAATTCCTGGGCCTGAAGGTCAGGACCATCTGGTGGATGTGAATGTCGTGGTTGAGAAACCCTTTGGTAATCTGATCCAATTCTTTGTGCGCAGACGTGCACCTATGGCGCGCAAAGTGCTGCTCGTGGCACCGATGTCGGGTCACTATGCAACTTTGCTCCGCTCTACTGTGGCCAGTCTGTTGCCCGACGCAGACGTTTTTGTGACCGATTGGCACAATGCGCGCGATATTCCGGTTTCGGCCGGGAAATTCGATATTGAGGATTATACCCTCTATCTCGTTGAGTTTATGCGCGAAATGGGTCCAGACACCCATGTGATCGCCATTTGCCAACCTGCCCCTTTGACATTGGCCGCTACGGCCTATCTTGCGGCCGAGGATCCGAATGCCCAGCCGCGCAGCCTGACCTTGATCGGCGGCCCGATCGACCCGGATGCTGCCGCGACAGATGTAACCGACTTTGGCCGCCGCATCACTATGGGCCAATTGGAACAGATCGCCATTCAACGGGTTGGCTTTCAGCATAAAGGCGTGGGCCGTCAGGTTTATCCGGGCCTGTTGCAGCTGCAAAGCTTTATGTCGATGAATGCAGAGCGTCACTCAAAAGCATTTAACGAACAAATCATGCGTGTCGCCCGTGGTGAGGCCTCTGATCACGACGCCCATAACCGATTCTATGATGAATATCTGGCCGTCATGGACATGACAGCCGAGTTTTATCTGTCCACTGTCGAACGCATCTTTAAAAACCGCGAAATCGCCAGAAATGAATTCGTGGTGGCGGGCAAGCGCGTGGACATCGGCGCAATCAATCGCGTGGCGGTGATGACGGTTGAGGGATCAGAGGACGATATTTCTGCGCCGGGCCAGTGCGTAGCGGCCCTTGCGATGTTGACGGGGCTCGACACGGCCAAAAAGGTGCAACACCTAGAGCAGGGTGCCGGTCACTATGGTATTTTTGCTGGCAAATCTTGGCGCATCAACATCAGACCGTTGGTCTTGGGCTTTATCGACGCGCATTCGGGCGCGGAAGACTCTGCCAAGGTGACCCGACTTAAGACTGTCGCGTCAAAAAAGTAGTCGGTTTTAACGCAGCAAAACCGGGCCGCCCAAAAAGGTTGCGATGGCGTCAGTCACCGCTTCTGGCCGCTCTAGGCTGGCAAAGTGCCCGGCCCCGTCAATGACCTGCAACTTACCAAACGGCATCAGGTTTGCGGTGAACTCTTGTCGGCGCATCGGCACAATCGGGTCATGCTCTCCGGCAAGGACCAAGGCGTGCAGTTTGACTTTGCGCAAGGTCTTTTGCTGATCTGGGCGGCGCTGTAAGGCGCGCGTTTGGCGTACGAAAACACCCTCGCCCAGATTGACAGCCATATCCTGAATAAGCGCCATGATATCAGCATGCCAATCAGATGGGGCGATGGCCTGCGGCGGGATTTCTTCAAGCATTGCCTCAACAAGCCGACCCGAGCGTGCTGCCACAATCCGACTTTCGCGCGCTGCTGCGGCTTGTGGCGCCTCTGCCAATGGATCGGTTGCCATCAGCACAACTTTTGTGACCCGGTCTGGAATGCGGCGGATCAGATCAAGGGCAACATCCCCCCCAAGCCCATGGCCAACTAAGGCAAATCGGGGCGGTAGCGATGCCAAAGCGGCCTCGCTCATCTGCTCTACCGTTTCGCCTTGATGCAGGATCAAGATCTGCACTGGCCTGCTTGCCCCGATCTGCACGATCTGCGGCAAGAACAGACGCGCGTCCGCCATCAACCCCGGAATGAAGACAACAGCTTCGCCCGTCATAGACCCTTGGCCCAATCGAGGATCAGGTCTGTGGTGGCTTGGGTTTGCCCCGGTGACAGAATGTCGCCTGCAATCACATGCGAAAAAGAGTCATCCCCGGGGCCCATTTCGCGCGGTTCATACCGGGTGCTTCCCCCCCAACCGGAAAGTGTGTCGAGGGTTTTTGCAGGATCAACCACCTGATCTTGCTCGGAGTAAATCACCAAAAGCGGCACTTTCGCGGTTGCCAGATCGGCGGCACGAGCGGCGCGCACCAAGGCCGCCATCGGGAACAGTGCGACCGTCGGATAAGATGTAGTCCAGTATTTCGCTTGCCCCTCATTGACTGGCTCGAAACTACGGGTTTCGCCGGCAACCAAGGGCCCCCAGTTGCGCGCGAAAGGCAAATCGAGGATTTTGCCCGCAAGGGGTTTCACTCCGAAGTTGGGCGAGACCATCACGATGCCCGCGATACCTTCGGCAAGCGTCGGATCAGTGGCCGCAAGGGCTGCGAGAGTGCCGCCGGTTGAGGTTGAAATGACCATAACCCTGTCACCAAGACGGCGGCCAATTGCGATCGCTTCGGCCATATCTTCAAGCCAGTCACCGGCGCGGGGCTCGGCCATGGCGGCACCGCCGCGGCCATGCCCTGCGAGGCGGGTGAAATAGAGGTTGGCACCCAAGGCGCGCGCGACCTGATCGGGCACTGGGCGGATCTCTTCGGCTGTTGCGGAAAATCCGTGTATGTAGATCACGGCAAATGGGGTTTTCACATTCTTTGCCCCGGCCCAGACGATGCGCTTTTCGGCTTTGGCCACAATATCCGAGAACCGCTGTTCTGAGGTTTTCAAATATGCGTCAAGATCCTCGCCCAATGAATTCGGATCAAAGCTTATTTCTCGATCAACCGGCTCTTCCGGGGCAAAGGCCCAAGCCCCGACCCCAAACAAGAAAAGAGCGAAAATTGCACGGCCAAGCCATTTACCGAACTTACGCATTCAGGGCTCCTTCACACAGTTCTTCAAGGGTTTCGGTGATCATGCCGAGGCATTCGGGCGTTGAAAAGCGGTGATCGGCGCCTTTGACCAAATGCAGACGGAGATTGGGGCCTTGCGCATGGTCAAGCAAACGCAACGCTACTGAAACCGGCACATCTGTATCGGCTGTGCCCTGCAACAGACGCACAGGAAAGGGCAGATTAAGCGGTGAACGCAATACCAGATGCCGCCGCCCGTCTTCAATCAGATGCCGCGTGATGCGGTAAGGTTCGGGCGCGTAATCCGAGGGAAGCGCCAGTTCTCCGGCCCGCATCAGCGCTTCGCGCTGGCTGGGGGAAAAGCTATCCCACATGCTGTCTTCGGTGAAATCAGGCGCGGCGGCAACGCCAACAAACCCCGCGATACGCCCCGGATATTTCCGCGCCAACAACAACGAAATCCATCCGCCCATCGATGATCCGACAAGGATTTGTGGCCCGTCGGTACGCGCTTCAAGCACGGCAGAGGCATCTTCAAACCAATCCCCGATGCATCCGTCCTGAAACAAACCGGATGATACGCCGTGGCCAGAGTAGTCCATCCGAACAAAGGCCCGACCCGTGCGCACTGCCCAATCTTGCAAATGCAAGGCTTTGCTGCCGGCCATATCTGATCTGAACCCGCCCAAAAACACCACGCCCGGCCCCTGACCATGCGTCTGATGATAGGCGATCCGGCGGTTTTGTGGGGTAAGGAGAAACTGATGTTGCATCGCGGCCATGATTTGGGAGTTCACCTGCGCAAGCTATACAGTCAAGTCGTTGACAAGGCTACGCCGCATCGGCAAAAGACATCGCAACATAACCCGCAACCGGGCGTTTCGTAGGCGCCAAAACGACGAGGAGGCCGATATATGGCACAAATCTCACTGACCTTCCCCGATGGCAATGTGCGCGACTATGCAGCAGGCGTGACCGCTGCCGAAGTGGCGCTTTCGATTGCGCCGGGTCTTGCGAAAAAGGCGATTTCCGCCTCGGTCAACGGCGCGCATTTCGATCTGCAATGGCCGATCACCACCGACGCCGCGATTGCTATTCACACCATGCAGGATGATGAGCAAGCGCTGGAATTGATCCGCCACGACTGCGCCCATATCATGGCCCGCGCGGTCCAGGAAATCTGGCCAGACGTCAAGGTCACCATCGGTCCGGTGCGCGATTATGGCTGGTTTTACGATTTTGATAGGGCAGAGTCGTTTACCCCCGAAGATCTTGCGCTGATTGAGGCCAAGATGAAGCAGATCATCAACGCCCGTGATCCGGTCAAGACCGAATTGTGGGACCGCGCTCGTGCCATTCAATTCTACACCGACAAGAACGAACCCTTTAAAGTCGAGTTGATCAATCGCATCCCTGAGGGCGAAGACCTTCGGATGTATTGGCATGGCAATTGGCAGGATTTCTGCCGTGGGCCACACTTGGCCCATACTGGCCAAGTGCCTCCCGACGCCTTTAAGCTGACCCATATCGCTGGGGCCTATTGGCTGGGCGATGCGTCCCGCCCCATGTTGCAGCGCATCTACGGTCTGGCCTTCAAGAACCGCGACGATCTGAAGGCACATATGACCATGCTGGAAGAGGCCGCAAAACGCGACCACCGTAAGCTGGGCCGCGAGATGGAACTGTTCCATCTGCAAGACGAAGCACCGGGCATGGTGTTCTGGCATCCGAATGGTTGGACGATCTACCGCGCCTTGGAAGATTACATGCGCAGCCGTCAGCGCCGGGCTGGCTACAAAGAGATCAAAACACCTCAGGTAGTCGACCGCATCTTGTGGGAAAAGTCGGGTCACTGGGAAGCCTACCGCGAGAATATGTTCATCGTTGAGGTGGATGAGGACGGTGAAAAGGCCAAACGTATCAACGCGCTGAAGCCGATGAATTGCCCCTGCCATGTGCAGATTTTCAACCAAGGCCTGAAATCCTATCGCGATCTGCCGTTGCGCCTTGCAGAGTTTGGGTCGTGCCACCGCTACGAATCCTCGGGCTCGATGCACGGGCTGATGCGGGTGCGCGGCTTTGTCCAAGATGACGCGCATATCTTTTGCACCGAGGATCAGATTGAAAGCGAATGCGCAGATTTCATCGCGCTGTTGTCCTCTGTCTACAAAGACCTTGGTTTTGAGAAATTTGACATCAAATTGTCGACACGCCCCGACGTGCGCGTAGGCAGTGATGAGGTCTGGGACAAAGCCGAAAATGCACTGAAAACTGCGATCGAAGGTTTGGGCTTGCCCTATCAGGTGAACGAAGGCGACGGGGCATTCTATGGTCCAAAGCTTGACTTTAAACTGACCGACGCCATCGGCCGGGAATGGCAATGCGGCACGTTTCAAGCCGACTTTAACTTACCCAACCGTCTGGATGCGGAATTCGTCGGCGAAGACGGGGCAAAGCACCGACCTGTCATGCTTCATCGCGCGATCCTTGGGTCGTTTGAACGCTTTATCGGCATTCTGCTGGAAAACTACGCAGGCAAACTGCCATTCTGGCTGGCGCCGCGTCAGGTCGTCGTCGCCTCTATCGTGTCAGACGCAGATCTGTTTGTGCGCGAAGTTGTGGCCGAATTGCAAAAGGCAGGCGTTCGCGCCGAGGCCGATACCCGCAACGAAAAGATCAACTACAAGGTCCGCGAACATTCGGTTGGCAAGGTTCCGGTGATTTTGGCCATCGGGATGAAAGAGGTTGAGGACCGAACTGTTTCAGTTCGCAGGCTGGGTGAGAACCGCACTGAAACATTGACCCTTGCCGAGGCGATTGCAGAGTTCGGCCTGGCCACCCTCGCGCCCAGCCACTAAACCAAACTAAACACCTGAGAACACTACCAAATGGCGTCGGTTTTTCCGGCGCCATTTCCTTTAAACAACGACCGGCACTTTTGTTACAAAAAAAGCGATTTTCACACAGACGTGGATCACACTGCCGTGAATAGCTTTGCCCCGCTTTCGCGCTTTAAGAAGAGTGCAGTCGAAAGACGAACGAACTTTAACCCCTCGGGAGAATAACATGTCGCAACATATCAAGTCCTTCGCAATCGTCGGTGCCTTCGCTGCTGCTCTTGCTGGCATTGCCAGCACCGCCACGGCTGAAACCGCCAAAGAGAAATGCTTTGGTGTGGCTCTTGCAGGCCAGAACGATTGCGCAGCGGGCAAAGGCACCACATGTGCCGGCACATCCAAAATTGACTATCAGGGCAATTCCTTCAAGTTGGTTCCAGCAGGAACCTGCTTGACCATGGAACTTCCAAAGATGGAAGACGGCATGGCGCGTATGGGCAGCCTAGAGGCGCTGGACCGCGACCTAGAAGCAATGTGATCAACGGCCCCTCTCGCAGTCTGCGAGAGGGGCATTTTTATCGGGGCCGCCATGCTTGATAACGCAAAATTTGATACCGGACAGTCTTTGCCAAATCTGCCCGGTGCTGGCTATAAGCCGCAACACTTTGCCGACATCCTTGCAAATCCTGCCCCTGTCGGCTGGCTGGAAATCCACGCCGAAAACTATATGGGCGCGGGCGGACGGCCCATCGCCCAATTGCGCCATCTGGCCGAACTGATGCCCATTTCTGTACACGGTGTCGCCCTGTCCATCGGTGGAGAAGACCCGCTGGACAAGGACCATTTGACACTGCTCAAAACACTGTGTGACTGGCTGAAACCGGCAAGCTTTTCCGAGCATTTGGCTTGGTCAACCCATGAGGGCACGTTTTTGAACGATCTTTTGCCCCTGCCCTATACAAACAAAACCTTGACCCGCGTCGTCGATCATATTGATCAGGTGCAGCAGGTCTTGGGTCGCCGGATGCTGCTCGAAAACCCAAGCACCTATGTGGCATTTTCCGAATCTACCATGGATGAGGTTGATTTTATTTCCGAAATCGGCCGTCGCTCTGGCTGTGGGCTGCTGTTGGATGTGAACAACGTCTACGTGTCCGCAACCAATCAGTCCTATGATCCAAGCGTGTATCTGCGCCGCTTTCCCATGCACTTGGTCGAAGAAATTCACTTGGGCGGTCACGCCGAGGATTTGGATGATCATGGCAACCGACTTCTGATCGACAGTCACGGGGCCGAAGTGATTGATCCGGTTTGGGCGCTTTATGCGCAAACGATTGCGCGTTCCGGGCCCAAACCCACGCTGATCGAATGGGACAATGACGTCCCCGATTGGCCCGTCCTAGCACGTGAGGCGCAGCGTGCAGCACAGATACTGGCACCGGTCAAATGACCCAATCCAGTTTTGCCATTGCTCTGTTGAACCCCGATGCGGCCATGCCGGACGGGCTTCAAGACCCGCAAGGTCGCGCGGCCCCAAAGCGATTTTCCGTCTACCGCAATAATGTGACCTCCAGCCTGATCAGTGTGATGGAGGCGGCGTTTCCCGTTATTCGTAAGTTGGTCGGGGCAGAGTTTTACAGCGCCCTTGCGGCAGAGTTTATCCGCACCCGCCCGCCGAAATCGCGGATCATGATGCTATATGGTAGTGAATTCGCAGAATTTCTGCGCGATTTCCCCCCCGTGGCACATTTGGGTTATCTGGGCGATGTGGCGGCGTTAGAGCAAGCGCTGCGCGA
>JAAFIJ010000170.1 GCA_013298675.1 Rhodobacterales bacterium
ATCTACGGCCTGAAGCGTTTCCGTCAGGGTGCCAATCTGGTTGACCTTGACCAACATCGAGTTGGCGCAACCGCCAGCAATGCCTTCGGCCAAGCGACGTGGGTTGGTCACGAACAGATCGTCGCCTACCAGTTGAACCTTGTCGCCCAAAGTGTCGGTCAACAGTTTCCAGCCCGCCCAGTCATCTTCGGAACAGCCATCTTCAATGGAGAAAATAGGATAGTCTTTGGCCAGACCTGCAAGGAAGGCGACGTTTTCTTCAATGCTCAAAGATTTGCCTTCGCCCTTCATCTCATACCGGCCACCCTTAAAGTATTCGGTCGCCGCACAATCAAGCGCCAGATAGATGTCCTCGCCCGGACGATAGCCCGCCTTTTCGATGGATTTCAAAATGAAATCAAGCGCATCTCGGGCAGAGCTAAGGTTTGGCGCAAAGCCACCCTCGTCGCCGATCCCGGTGTTGTGGCCCGCATTTTGAAGTTCTTTTTTCAAGGTGTGAAACACCTCGGACCCCATTCGAATGGCTTCACGAATGTTTGACGCCCCGATGGGCATGATCATGAATTCTTGAATATCAATTGGGTTATCAGCATGTTCGCCGCCGTTGATGATGTTCATCATCGGTACAGGCAAAACCCGCGCCGAGGTGCCACCGATATAGCGGTACAAGGGTTGGGCCGTGAATTCCGCTGCTGCTTTGGCCACAGCCAGACTGACACCCAAAATCGCATTCGCACCTAGGCGCGATTTGTTGGGCGTGCCGTCCATTTCAATCATCGTGCGGTCAATGCCGACCTGCTCTGTCGCATCAAAACCCACCAATTCCTCTGCGATCTCACCGTTGACTGCCGCAACCGCCTCTAGCACGCCTTTGCCCATATAGCGCGTCTTATCGTTATCGCGGCGCTCGTTGGCTTCATGCGCGCCGGTCGACGCACCCGATGGAACCGCCGCGCGACCCATGGCACCGCTTTCAATGGTGACATCTACCTCAACTGTCGGATTTCCACGGCTATCGAGGATCTCACGGGCGTGAATGTCGATGATGGTACTCATTGGGTTCTCCTTGGTCTGGTGGGGCTAAGTCGAGCTGATCGAGCTCAGGCAGGTCTAAGTCGGGGATAATGGCCGCTGTTTAACTTTATATGACACTCTAGGAAAGGGTCTGTTTCTGCGCCTTTTTGCGGGCTTGCTCTCGGGCAAAAGCATAAATACCGGACAAGATAATGATCGCGGCACCAATCAGTGTCAGGGCGTTTGGACGTTCCCCGAAGACCGTTGCACCAATCGCCATTGCAAAAACCAACCGGGTATAGCGAAACGGGGCCACAACGGATACCTCGCCCGTTCGGGTCGCAGCAATTATCGCCCAGTAACCAGCGGTTCCAAACACCAATGCACCCACCAAAACCAAGGTTTCCCACCCGTCAGGCATCCTAACACCGCCGGAAAAGGCCATCATCAAAATGCCCAAGGTGGAAACCGCCATCATTCCCCAAGCGGACACTTGCGCGTTTGAACATGATTTTGGGATCATTCGAGCCGCCAGATCACGCAAAGCTAGACCTGCAACGGTTACCAGCACCCAAAGGGCCTGAGCACTGAAACCGTCGCTTGTCGGTTGAATAACCAGCATGACCCCAAGAAAACCTAAGGCAATCGCAGTCCACCTGCGCCAGCCTACTTGTTCCGACATAAACAGCGCCGCACCCAAGGTGATCGCAAGCGGAAGCGCCTGCAATACGGCCGATACTGTCGTCAAGGGCACCACCGACAGCGCAATGACATAACCCAAAGTACCAACCATTTCGCCGATATTTCGAGCGACGACAGCCGGGTGCCGGGCCACTGCCACAAAAACCCCATGACCATGAGAGCGTGCAATCAAGACAAAGACCAACGCGCCGAACGCGCCCGAGGCAAAAACCACTTGCCCGACAGGCAAGTCGACCACAGCCCATTTCAGGAACATGTCTTCGACCGCAAACAGCGCCATCGACAGCACCATCAGAACGATGCCACGAAAGTTCTCGCTCGCCACCCTAGCGCTGCTTGATCGGAATGGCTAACAGCTCTAGCCTGTGGCCGATCAGCTCATATCCCAACCGTGCCGCGATTTTCACCTGAAGCGCCTCTAGGTCGGGGTCGGAAAATTCGATCACCTGTCCGGATTCGACGTCGATCAGATGGTCATGATGCGCGCGCTCTGCGTCTTCATAACGTGCTCGTCCATCACCGAATTCCAGCTTCTCCAAAATTCCCTCTGCCTCAAAGGTTTTAACCGTGCGGTATACCGTCGCGAGCGAGATTTTGGGATCAATCTTTGACGCCCGTGCATACAGCTCTTCGACATGAGGATGGTCTTTCGACGCGCCGATGACCTGCGCCACGACCCGCCGTTGCCCGGTCATCCGAAGCCCTTTCGCCTCGCATCTTTCGATGATCGCCGTCATAGATGCCTCAAGCGGATAGGGGTGTGCAAAACAGGGTGTTCTGTCATGGCTTTACGCCAAGTGCCGCCGCTCGGCCAGTGTTTTCGCTGTCATTCCACTTGCAGTCTCTGGTGTTTGCACGCGTTTTAGCGGCAAGTCTGCAACGGGTGGCAAGTTGGCCAAAATGGTCCGCGAATTGGGGGAATGGCTGTGACGATACGTAAGGATCGCTTGGATGGGCTGGGTTTGGCCGCCTTGCTTGGTGTGCAGCTGTTGTTTGCTTTTAACCAAGCGATTGTGAAAATCGTCAACACGGGAATTCAACCCGTGTTTTTTGCGGGCCTTCGATCCATTCTAGCTGTTGGATGCGTTTGGGGGTGGATTTATTGGCGCGGTCTGTCACCCAACATTCGCAAACAGGATCTGGGGGCAGGCATCGCAATTGGCGTGGTTTTCTCCATAGAATTCCTGTGCCTGTTCATGGCGCTGGATTTGACCAGCATTGGGCGGGCCTCGGTGATCTTTTACTCAATGCCGATCTGGTTGACGGTTTTGGCGCATTTTGGATTGCCGAATGAAAAGATCACCCAAACCAAGGCGGTGGGTCTGTTATTGGCATTTGCCGGAACCGCGTGGGCGATTCTGTCGCGCAGCGGATCGGGGCAGGCGGCGTTCGCGGGCGATCTTTATGCCTTGGGCGGTGCTTTGGGTTGGGCTGGAACGGCTTTCTTGGCCCGCAAGACCACGTTACGTGTCGCGGGCCCAGAGGCGCAATTGTTTTGGATGGTGCTTGTTTCGGGTCCGCTTCTGTTGCTTGCCGCACCGCTTTTCGGCCCGTTACTTCGCGATATTCAGACGGTGCATTGGTTCTGGCTGATTTTCCAAGCGGTGGTTGTCGTGGTGGGTGGTTTTATCAGTTGGCTGTGGTTGCTTTCGGTCTATCCGACTTCGACTGTTGCCAGCTTTTCCTTCCTGACCCCGATTTTTGCGATCACATTGGGCCATTTTGTTTTTGGCGAAGTGTTGTCTTTGCAACTGTTGTTCGCGGCAGCCTTGGTTGGGTTGGGAATCATTTTGATCAACCGTGTGCGCTGAACGGGGTCGCGCACCACGGCATGTGGCAAGGCTACACTTGTGATTAACCTTTAGGACCACATGCCAAATTGCCCGAAATATTGGATTTTTTCCCAGAACGCCTGTGGATTTGTTCCCAGACTTTTCAGTTTGTTCAAATTCAGGCGATGATACAAAGCCACGACCCCTAGAAGACTGCTGCCGGTCAAGCACAAAATGTAGTGTATAAGTCGAAAATATTCGTTGCCGTTTGATGCAATATCGGCGAGTTTGCTGAAGCGGGTTTTGAAGCATTCATCTTTTGATGCGAAGCGATCACGTGAGGCGCAGATCAAGGCGGAGGGAAGCAACCCTTATCCCTAGATATTCGACCTTCATGTGCTTCCCGTACAGGATTTAACGCAGGACGGCGCTGGTAAAAGCGCCGCAGCAAGCTTTGGGGACGGGGCAAATGAAGATCGAGCGGAAATTCACGACTGAGTCGAGCGGCGCTTATGGTGCAATCGATTTTGCGACAACGACCTCAGAGATTCGCAATCCTGACGGCACAATCGTATTCCGCAATGACGCGGTAGAGGTTCCATCAAGCTGGAGCCAGGTTGCATCAGACGTTTTGGCGCAAAAGTATTTCCGCAAAGCTGGCATTCCGGCCAAACTGATGCGTGTCAAGGAAAAGGGCGTGCCAGAGTTCCTTTGGCGGTCGGTGCCCGACGAAAAAGCGATGGACGGCATGTCTGCCGCAGAGCGTAACTTGGGCGAAACCAGCGCCAAGCAAGTCTTTGACCGCTTGGCCGGCGCTTGGACTTACTGGGGCTGGAAGGGCGGCTATTTCACCGCCGAGGCAGATGCGAAGGCCTATTACGACGAGATGCGCTTTATGCTGGCACGTCAGATGGCGGCCCCGAACAGCCCCCAGTGGTTCAACACAGGTTTGCATTGGGCCTACGGTATCGATGGTCCGTCGCAGGGTCACTATTATGTAGATCACATGACGGGCGTGCTGACGAAATCAGCCTCGGCCTATGAACACCCACAGCCGCACGCCTGCTTTATCCAATCGGTACGCGATGATCTGGTGGGCGACGGGGGCATCATGGACCTTTGGGTCCGCGAGGCGCGCCTGTTCAAATATGGGTCAGGCACGGGCACGAACTTTTCGTCGTTGCGCGGTGAGGGCGAAAAGCTGTCCGGCGGTGGTAAATCGTCCGGCCTGATGGGTTTCCTGAAAATCGGTGACCGTGCCGCGGGTGCGATCAAGTCAGGTGGGACCACACGCCGGGCCGCCAAGATGGTGATCTGCGATATGGATCACCCCGATGTTGAGGCATTCATCAACTGGAAAGTGATCGAAGAGCAAAAGGTCGCCTCATTGGTCGCAGGATCAAAGGCCCACGAATCGCGTTTGAATGAGATTTTTGCGGCAATTCGCCTGTGGGATGGTTCTTCCGAGGATTCGGTTGATCCGGCCAAGAACCCAGCCCTGAAAGCCGCGATCAAAGCGGCCAAAAAGGCGATGATCCCCGACACCTATACCAACCGTGTTTTGCAATACGCAAAGCAAGGCTTCACCAGCATTGAATTCCCAACCTACGACACGGATTGGGATTCTGAGGCATATGTCACTGTGTCGGGCCAGAACTCCAACAACTCTGTCCGGGTAACCGACGCGTTCTTGACGGCAGTGCGCGATGACAAGCCATGGGAACTGGTGCGCCGCACCGATGGTAAGGTGGCCAAAACTGTTTCGGCCCGTGAACTTTGGGATCAGGTTGGTCACGCGGCTTGGGCTTGTGCCGATCCTGGTATTCAATTTCATGACACCGTCAACGCATGGCATACCTGTCCCGAAGACGGTGCAATCCGCGGTTCGAATCCTTGTTCGGAATATATGTTCCTAGACGACACCGCGTGTAACCTTGCGTCGATGAACCTGTTGACCTTCTTTAACGAGGGTCAGTTCGATGCAGAGGCCTATATTCACGCCTCACGTCTGTGGACCGTCACGCTGGAAATTTCGGTGATGATGGCGCAGTTCCCGTCCAAAGAAATTGCGCAACGCTCTTATGACTTCCGCACGCTTGGTCTTGGCTATGCCAACATCGGCGGGCTGTTGATGAATATGGGCCTTGGTTACGATTCAGCCGAAGGTCGCGCCTTTTGCGGCGCGCTGACGGCGATCATGACTGGTGTCGCCTATGCGACATCGGCAGAAATGGCGGGCGAATTGGGAGCGTTCCCGGGATATGCCCGTAATCGCGAACATATGCTGCGGGTGATCCGCAACCACCGTGCCGCAGCCTATGCCAAGACAACTTATGAAGATCTGAACGTCGATCCCGTGGCTTTGGATGCGGCCAACTGCCAAGACAAGCGTCTGGTAGAGCTTGCAAAATCTTGCTGGGATGAGGCGTTGACGTTGGGCCAAAAGCACGGCTACCGCAACGCACAAACCACAGTGATCGCGCCAACAGGCACCATCGGTCTGGTGATGGACTGCGACACCACAGGGATTGAGCCGGATTTCGCACTGGTCAAGTTCAAGAAACTGGCAGGCGGTGGCTATTTCAAGATCATCAACCAATCGGTTCCGGCTGCGTTGGAAAAGCTGGGCTATTCCACCTCTCAAGCGGCG
>JAAFIJ010000171.1 GCA_013298675.1 Rhodobacterales bacterium
AGGGCATGGGTGCACCAGCACTTTATCTGCACATCTCAGGCGCGCTGTTGCTGATCGGCCGTATCGCACATCCGTTGGGGCTAAAGACCACCAACGCTTCCCATCCGCTGCGCTATGTCGGGAACGGCACAAATATTCTCGCGACGCTGAATTTGATGGTCTGCCTCGCCGTCAACATTCTCGGACTATAATTCAACCCCCACTCTCCAAGGACAAACATCATGCAATATATGCTTCTGATCTATTCGAACCCCGCACTTGAACCCACTTATGGCACCCCCGAATTCCAAGCCATGATGGCAGGTTACTTCGCCCTTAATGAGCAAATGAAGGCCGACGGCGTTATGGTTGCGGGCGAAGCCCTAAGGAGCATTGAAACAGCAACCTCGCTGCGGATCAAATCCGGCAAGGTCGAAACCATGGACGGCCCCTTTGCCGAAACCCGTGAACATTTGGGCGGCTATTACATCGTCAATGTGCCCGACCTTGACGCCGCGCTGAAATACGCGGCGTTGATCCCTGCGGCACATTACGGCACCGTGGAGGTCCGTCCGCTGATGGATTACAATCCAGCTGGTTAATCAAAGGACGATAAAATGACAGATGCCGCCTCCAAGGCTGTCGCCATAACCCAACTGTTGACACGGGTCTTGGCGGAAGATCGGGGGCGGCTTTTGTCTGCGCTGGTGGCACGCCTGCGCGATTTTCAATTGGCCGAAGACTCGCTGCAAGAGGCCAGCATTTCGGCACTAACTCATTGGGGCAGGGCGGGTTTGCCAGCATCACCCCAAGGGTGGTTGCTGAAGGTTGCTTTGCGCAAAGCGATAGACCGGCTACGAAGCGCACAACGCGCCACCAGAAACGCCGCAAACATAGCGATATTGGCACAGTATGAGGCTGAAGAACCTGAACCAGAAATGATCCCCGACGAACGTCTTCGATTGATATTTACCTGCTGCCACCCGGCGTTAGAGCTGAAATCACAGGTTTCCTTGACGTTGCGTACCTTGTGCGGGTTGACCACGCAGCAAATCGCTGCTGCATTTTTGGACAATGACACCACAATGGGCCAGCGCATTACGCGCGCAAAAACCAAAATCGCCGAAGCGGGAATTCCGTTTATTGTCCCAGACGCGCCGGATTGGGTGGCAAGATTGAATGCGGTTTTGACGGTGGTCTATCTGGTCTTTACGACCGGGTATGCCAAAGGCGCGATCGCTGGGCGAGATTTGTGCGAAGAGGCCGTTTTTCTGGCGCGCCTGCTGCGCCAACTGCGCCCCGACGACGCAGAGATTGAGGGCGCCTTGGCCCTGCTTTTGTTGACACATGCCCGACATAAGGCCCGGATGAATGGCAAGGGGCAAACCGTTTCCCTGACCGATCAGGATCGCGGCCTTTGGGATCAGGTCATGATCGCAGACGGTTTGACCTTGATTGAAACAGCTCTCGGTCGTGGTCAATTGGGACCCTTTCAGCTGAAAGCTGCCATCGCGGCCTGCCACGTCAACAACTCAGGTCCCGACTGGCCACAGATCACCGCGCTTTACGGCGTTTTGCTGCAATTTGAACCGACTGACATTGTCCGTTTGAACCATGCAGTTGCTCTTGGCCAAGCACATGGGGCCGGCGCGGCATATCCATTGTTGTTGCCACTTGCCGAGGCGTTGCAAGACTATCAACCCTTTCATGCAGGACTGGCAGATGTTTTGGCGCGTTTGGGTAAAGTTCCCGAGGCTCGGGTCGCTTATGGCGCCGCCATCCGTTTGGCAGCGCATCAAGCAGATGTAGATTTTTTGACCGAGAGGGTGAAAAATCTGCCTGGTTAGACGAGATCCGAAAACTTCATGCTAAAGCAAAAAAAAGGCCGAGCTTTCGCTCGGCCAAGTCCAACAGGGAGGTATGAAGGTTGAGAGAGAACTCAATCAACCGACGAGCAATTCATACAAAATTGTTCGAAATTTATCAATGCGAAGGGTGCTGCAAAGGTAGCAATACCGCTATGCGCGCAGTGCATAGCTTAGATTTCCAGCCAATTGCCTAAAGTCTGCGCAAAGAATTTATCTATTGTTGGCGCTTCCGAAACGCCATGATCTCTTCAAGGACAAAATCCCGAAACGCCGAGACCCGCTTTGAATGGC
The DNA here is from genome assembly GCA_013298675.1 of Rhodobacterales bacterium. Lineage (GTDB taxonomy): Bacteria > Pseudomonadota > Alphaproteobacteria > Rhodobacterales > Rhodobacteraceae > JAAFU01. The sequence continues at coordinate 2,139 of JAAFIJ010000171.1, forward strand.
GCAATTCTTCGGGGTATGCCAAAAACACTGGCACTTCGGTGCTTTCGGTCTCGGGCAGAACGCGCACCAGATGGGGGAAATCTTCGGTGATGTAATCAGGCAAAACGCCAATTCCCAAATGGTTCAAAACGCCTTGCAGCACGCCAAAGTAGTTGTTCACGGTCAAGGTCGAGGGGATATCATGGCTCATGATATCGGCAACAAGATTGGCACCTGCCGCCACTTGGGCTGTTCCTGCGTGTTGGCAGATCAAGCGATGCTGGGTGAATTCATGCAAAGCTGTGGGCGTTCCATGCTCTGCCAGGTATTCTTCGGTCGCGTAAAGCCGCATCTTTATGTTCATCAAACGCTTGCGGATCAAATCGGCCTGAGAGGGTTCTTTCATACGGATGGCAACATCTGCTTCGCGCATCGGCAGGTCCAACACCCGTTCTTCCAACATCAGGTCGATCTTCAGGCTGGGGTATTTCTTATAAAGCGCAGGCAAACGCGGTGCCAACCAAAGGGTGCCAAACCCAGTGGTCGTGGTGACGCGCAACTCACCAAAAACTTCGTCCTCGCTGTCGCGAATGCGGGCAGCAGTGGCATCCAACCGCTTTACCATGGCTTGGGTTGCATCAAACAGCAACTCACCTTGCTCAGTCAGGATCAACCCGCGTGCATGGCGGTGGAACAAAGTGACGTTCAGACCTTCTTCCAGTGCCCGGATCTGGCGGCTAACAGCCGACTGCGACAGATGCAACACCTCACCCGCGTGGGTCAGACTGCCTTTGTCGGCAACCGAATGAAAGATGCGCAGCTTATCCCAGTCCATACCAATTCCAATGTAATTTTGTCAGACGCTAACATACCCCGGCCTATCTAGGCAAAATAAGTCTGCTGTAAACTGGGGGAAACAACAGAAATTCCCCCTAAGGCCATATTGCACGTCACATCTGTGTCATCGAATTGGTAAATAACGTCATAATCGAATGGCATCTTCCGTACTCACCCTCTTAACAGAGAAACATGATGTTGAACTCCAAACTGGCTCAAGAAATTTCCTATGCGTCTTCTGCGCGCACGGCTCCGGGGCGCGCTCTGATCCGGGCGCTTGAAACGGTTACAGGGCGCAGAAAATTGATCGCGCGGGCCGTGGGATATGAGGATGAAATCGCCGCGGGGAGGTCTTTTTGGCAAGTGATCCCGGAACGATATGGCCTGTCGCTTGCTGTCTCTGGGGGCAGCTTGGACAACATACCCAAAACTGGCCCTTTGGTCCTGATCGCGAATCATCCCTATGGCATCTTGGACGGGCTGATGATGGGCCAACTGCTAGACGCAATTCGTGGCGACTTTCGCATATTGGCCAACTCTGTCTTTCGCCGGGCCGAAGATTTGAACAAAGTCCTGCTTCCTATTTCTTTTGACGAAACCAAAGAGGCGGTCAAACTTAACCTTGAAACCCGCGCCAACGCTCTGAATTACCTCAACCAAGGCGGGGCAATTGGGGTCTTTCCGGGGGGCACAGTGTCAACATCGGCCAAGCTGTTTTCGCGCCCAATGGATCCTTCTTGGCGCAATTTCACTGCCAAGATGATCGCGAAATCCAACGCAACCGTCGTGCCGATCTATTTCGAAGGGCACAATTCGCGCCTGTTCCAACTTGCGTCACATCTGCATTCCAATCTGCGCCTTGCGCTCTTGATAAAAGAGTTCAAGTCCAGAATTGATGAACCTGTTCGCGTCGTCATCGGCAAACCGATCCCGCTGGATACAATTTCAGCATTGTCCAGTGACCCGACGGCGTTGATGGAAAGCCTGCGCATTGCCACCTACGCCCTTTCGCCCGCACCACTTCCCTCCTATGATCTGGGCTACGAGTTTGAAGCGAAGTATAAATCCCGCTGATCCGGAAGCAAAAGCATCCACTTAGCAGCGGGCCTTAGGGGGCTGCGATGGCTGTTGGCGTATTTGATTCAGGATTGGGTGGGCTAACGGTACTGGATGCCTTGGCAAAGCGCTTGCCAGAGACCCCGTTTGTCTATCTGGGCGATAATGCCCACGCGCCATACGGGGTGCGGACCCATGACGATATCTTTAATCTGACCTGTGCCGCGACGGAGCGTCTGTGGGCAGAAGGGTGCGATCTTGTCATTCTGGCTTGCAACACGGCATCGGCCGCTGCGCTGAAACGGATGCAAGAAACTTGGGTGCCACCGACAAAGCGGGTTTTGGGGGTGTTTGTGCCCTTGATCGAGGCGCTGACCGAACGCCAATGGGGCGATAACTCTCCGCCGCGAGAAGTGGCCGTGAAACATGTCGCCCTTTTTGCCACCCCCGCCACGGTTGCAAGCCGCGCATTTCAACGCGAACTCGCCTTTCGTGCGATTGGTGTCGATGTAGAGGCGCAGCCATGTGGCGGTGTGGTCGACGCAATTGAACAAGGCGATGAGATATTGGCCGAAGCGATGGTGCGCAGCCATGTGGAGGCTCTGAAACGGCGGATGCCGCACCCGCAAGCGGCCATATTGGGCTGCACCCATTATCCGTTGATGGAAAAGGCATTTTCCAATGCCTTAGGGCCGGATGTCAAAGTTTATTCCCAAGCAAATCTGGTAGCCGAAAGCCTTGCGGACTACCTGCAACGCCGCCCGGAATTTCTGGGATCGGGAAAGGTCTCAAAATTTCTGACAACAGGGGACCCAGACGCTGTGTCCAGCAAAGCAACCCAATTCATGCGCAAACAAGTGGTGTTCGAGGCCGCTTAACGGCGGATGATCGCGTAAAGCCGCGCAATTTGAGTGAAACATGCCAGAATTCCCCGGCAGAACGACCCCGACCTTAGGTTAAACATCGTTCATCATTCATTTGGAGAACATCATGTCACTCGTCGGAACACTCGCCAAAGTCGCAATTGGCGTCGCAATCGCCAAAGGCGTTACCGCACTTGCCCAAAAGGGTGCCGCGAACCCCGGGTCTGGAAGCGTCTTTGGTGGCGCAGCAATGCCTGCTTCCGGGACAGATTTGGGCAGCGTCTTGGGCGGTATGTTGGGCGGCGGACAAGGGGCGCAGTCCCAAGGTCAACAAACCACGGGTCAGGCCTCGGGCGGTTTAGGTGGTTTGGGCGGTCTGCTCGACCAATTGGCGGGGGGTGCACAAAATTCGCAAGCGCAATCTGCTGGCGCATCTACGGGCGGTTTGGGTGATCTGTTGGGCAGCCTTGCAGGTGCAGCGACAGGCGGTCGCAGTACAAGCCAAGCCGGTCAAGCGGGTGGCCTGGGCGATCTTTTGGGCGGGCTACTCGGTGCCGCGGGCGGTGCGGGCGCAGGAGGCGGGCTAGGCGGACTGCTTGGCGCGTTGACCGGTGGTGCAGGTGGGACACCAAGCAATGACCAAAGCCTTGGTTCTGTTTTGAACAGCTCTTTCAACAATCAAGGTGAGCCTGACGTTGAACCAACTCCGCACCAGAATGCCGCAGCGGCTGTGATGCTTGCGGCAATGATCCAAGCGGCCAAATCGGACGGCAAAATTCAGCAAGAAGAGAAAGACAAACTGCTAAGCAACCTAAAGGACGCAAGCGCCGAAGAAATGGCCTTTGTCCAAGCCCAATTGGCGGCCCCTGTTTCTATCCCGACACTGGTGGCGCATGTGCCAAATGGTCTGCAATCGCAAGTTTACACGATGTCGGTCATGGCGATCGATCTTGATAGCCAAGCCGAGGCGCAATATCTGAACGATCTGGCCAAAGCGATGGGGCTTGACCCACAATCAGTTAACCAGATTCACGCCCAACTCGGCGTGCCAGCGCTTTACGCCTAAACCGCATCAATTGAACGAAAAACGGGCGCGCAGGGGAAACCCTTCGCGTCCAAACTCTTTGTGGTGATGCTTTGGGTCCGTGGGTCTGGGTCACTTTTCGCTGATCAATGCGTCGTCTCCATGGATGCGGCAAATTCTCGCTTGCATCCTCCCTATCTTGCCGCCACATCTGCACGAAATTCTAGCCACGGGAAATTT
>JAAFIJ010000172.1 GCA_013298675.1 Rhodobacterales bacterium
TCGATGGCGGCCTTCGGCTGCGTCAATCGCGGCCTGAACCTCGGTTTGCACGGGGGGGATGCTTGTCGCGTCCCCGACGATTTCCATCCGCCCAGCAAAATCATCGACAAAGGTATCCAAGGGCAGAACCGAAAGAATCGCCTCCATCGCCTGTGCCGCCGACAGGTTTTCCATCCGCAACAACTGCCCCGTCACCGTTGCGCGCGCCACGCTGTCCGAGGGAAAGTTGGTATCCGCTACGATTACCACATCCCCATGACCCATCGCGCGCAAGCATCCCAATACTTCGGTATTCAGGCGATGATCTATCCCTTTAAGCATGCTTTCCTCTTTTGCTGATTCACAGACGTTGTCCGGTACCCTTGTCAAAAAGATGCGATGAGGCCGCATCCGGTGCAAGTGTGATCGCAGATCCGGGCGTTAGGGTCACCCGATTTCGAAAGGCCGCGACAAGGTCAAGTCCGTTGTGGCGCACCATGACGTGGGTTTCAGATCCCGTCGGTTCGATCACCGCAACAACACCTGTCAGGCCCGCAGGCGAAGTCGCCTCGACCAATTGCAGATGCTCGGGGCGAATACCATAAATGACCTTCTGCCCTTCTTCTGCCTGCGCGCCGACCGGAACCGGCAGCCGTGCACCACCAACATCGACCATACCTTGTGCGATTTCACCCGGGATCAAGTTCATCGACGGGCTGCCGATAAAGCTTGCAACAAAGACATTCGCCGGACGGTCATACAGTTCGAGCGGCGCGCCAACCTGTTCTATCCGCCCGCCTTGCATGACAACGATCTTGTCGGCCATGGTCATCGCCTCTATCTGATCATGGGTCACATAGACGGTTGTTGTCTTAAGTCTTTGGTGTAACTCTTTGATTTCGGTTCTCATTTGCACGCGAAGCTTTGCGTCGAGGTTCGATAGTGGTTCGTCAAACAAGAATACCTGCGGATCGCGTACGATGGCGCGGCCCATAGCGACGCGCTGCCGTTGACCGCCCGACAGCGCGCGGGGAAAGCGGTCGAGATAGGGGGTCAGGCCAAGGATACCCGCCGCATGTTCCACTTTGGCGCGGACCGCGGCTTTGTCCATGCCGCGCATTTTCAAAGCAAACCCCATATTCGCAGCCACGGTTTTGTGCGGGTAAAGTGCATAATTCTGAAACACCATCGCGATGTCTCGCTCTGATGGCGGCAAGTTGTTAACCCGCCGTTCGCCGATCATCACATCGCCACCCGACACCTCTTCCAACCCGGCAATCATCCTGAGCAAGGTGGATTTTCCACAGCCCGACGGTCCCACCAGCACAACGAACTCCCCATCGGGGATATCCAGATCAAGTCCGTGAATGACCTGCAGTCCACCATAGGACTTTTGTAGTGCACGGATCGTTACGTCGGCCAAATGCGTGTCTCCTCGGGTGTTTTCAAATTTGCGGAACTTGTCAACTTTGTAAGATCCGTCAACATAGCCGGTCTGGTGAATTTTTCTAACCCACAGCGTGGCAGTCTGTCTACCTACTGACCATACTAACATGTTAGAATCTTGACACAGGCCCGCCTCCTTGCGAAGCTGCCCTAAGGGAAGTCGTGTCACCGGGGCGGGGGAGGCCCAATCACAGCATTTGCCAGACTGAAAATTGACCGCTGTCCAATCAGGTTTGGGCAGACCACATGCGGCAACTTAACCGAATAGAAACAAACACAAAGCCCAAGGCGGGAAATCCGACCCGGGCATGTTCCAAAAGGGAGGAGCTACTTTGAAGGTTGATCTATATGAGGCCATTTCTAGGGCCAAACTGAATCGTCGCACTATGCTGCGCGGTACGGCGGCACTTGGTGCCGTGGTTGCAATGCCAAAGGTCATGGGCTTCGGCCCTGCCATGGCGCAAGACTCGGTGCGTGCGCAAATTCTGGCGATCCCGGGCGTGGGAGCAGGAAGCCCCACCGATGCTGATTGGCAAAAAGTCGGTGAGCTGTGCTTGGAGGCCACCAAGGCTAACGTTGCGGCAGGAGAGTTTGCCGGGGTGGAACTAACGTTCCTGGGCTTGAACAACCAAAACCTGCACAACTTGCTGTTCCGTGGCTTCCTCAAGCCATGGGAGGCCTATACCGGTGCAAAGATCAACTGGATCGACCTTGCACAGGCAGACTACAACCCGCGCTTGCAGCAAGCGATTGCAACGGGAACGGTCGATTTTGACATCATCGAAATGGGCGCCCCGTTTGAAGGCGATACTGCGGGCAAAGGCCTGCTGGATGAGATGCCAGACTGGGTCAAGACCCAAATCGACATGGATGACTATGTGAACTACCTGAAGGCACCTGTCGGCACATGGGGCGGCAAAACCTACCGCGTCACCATCGACGGCGATTGCCACACTTTCTCCTACCGCAAAGACTATTTCGGCGAAGGCGCAATTGGCGGGGCCGAGGTTCCGAAAACTTGGCAGCAAATCAACGCCGTCTCCAAAGACCTTGTCGGCAAGACCGATCCACTGACTGGTTTGCCTGCGTTCGGGTATCTTGACCCGCTGAAAGGTTGGGGTGGCTTTGGTTTCTACTTCCTTGAAAACCGCGCCGCGGCCTATGCCAAGCATCCGGGTGATCCGGCTTGGTTGTTTGACGCCGACACGATGAAGCCACGGGTGAACAACCCAGCTTGGGTTCAGGCCATTCAGGACGTGATGGACCTGATCGCCACCCCCGGTGCCTATCCAGCCGATCAGATCAACGCCGACCCCGGCACCACAGCGTTCAGCCAGTTCCTTGCCGGAACCGGGTCGATGCTGACATGGTGGGGCGATGTGGGATCAAGCGCGCGCACCTCTGACAGCTCTGTCGTCGGCGACGTGGTTGGCTTTGGCATCAACCCCGGTTCGGACAAGGTTTACAACAGCATGTCCGGCGCTTGGGAAGAGACGTATAACGAGTCGCCAAACATGGCCTATCTGGGCTGGGGCGTATACGTCACAAACCGCGTGTCGGGCGATGAGACCAAGCGCAAAGCGGCATGGTCGGCAGCAGCCCATCTGGGCGGCAGAGACATCTCACTTTGGACCGCTGCCTATCCGTCAGGTTTCCAGCCATATCGCAACTCACACTTCCAATTCGAAGAGTGGGAAGCTGCGGGCTATGATCGGGCCTTTGTCGAAGATTACCTAGGCTCCAACGCTGACAGCTACAACCATCCGAACGCGGCCATTGAACCGCGCATCCCCGGCATCTTCCAATACTACTCAGTGGCCGAGGATGAATTGGCCAAAGGCTATGCAGGCACCTACAAATCGGCTCAAGAAACCGCCGATGCCATTGCCGCCGCTTGGGAGAAGATCACTGACCAGATCGGCCGCGAAAGCCAAATCGCGCTCTATAAGGCCAGCTTGGGCATGTGACGCAAACCGGGTGCGTGAGGACCACGCACCCGACATTCGCTGCGCGGCCTCTATCAGACTTGATATAGGCACCTCGGCAAAAAAACAGATGCCTCCGGCGGGGATATTTAAGAACAGATGAAGGCAACCTCATTCATCTGTTCTTAAATATCCCCGCCGGAGGCTCCTTACGCGCGGTCCAACGAGTCACGTGTCATTTGGCCGCGCACAAATTTTTGAGCATGCTATATCCATGCGCGCGGCATCACTTGTAGGAAAGGCGGGCCTCCGCTTGAGCAATTCTGGCGATCTTCTTCACGTGGTCACGAATGACAATATTTCTTCGGGCAGGCAGGGGTTCGGCCGCGCCATTATCTGGGGGTCCGCCCTTTTGATGCTGTCGGTTGGTCTGTCGCAACTGGTGCAGGTCATAGGCTGGGGCGCATTCGGGTTTCAAAACTGGCGACCGACGCTTTATGCTTATGTGCTTTGGGCGGTATGCCTGTGTTGGGGGCAGGTTTTGTTGCACGGCGAACATGGCAAGCGCACGCTCTTTGTGCTGCCAGCGGCACTTTTTGTCATCTCTCTGACAGTGTTTCCCCTGCTGTTTGGTCTGGTCATCGCCTTTTCCGACTGGAACCTCTCTAGCCCCACGGGGCGGCAATTCAACGGTTTGAACAATGTGCGCCAAATGTGGGCGGACCCGTTTTTCTGGAACGCCATGGGCAATATGGTGTGGTATGTGCTGGCGATCATCGTTGAATATGCCGTGGCCTTTGGCCTTGCCCTTGCGTTGAACGCGGATATCCGGGCCCGCAAATTTTTTCGAGTGGCGTTTTTGCTGCCATTGATGCTGTCGCCCGTTGCGGTCAGTTGGATGATCGGCAAGTCGATGCTAGAGGCGCGGTTTGGCCCCCTCGCCCGGTTGGGCCGCGCGTTGGGATGGGATGATCCGTCGTTCTTTGGCAGCCCTTGGATCGCCAAAGCCACGATCATGTTGATGGACGCCTGGACCTTTATCCCCTTTATGATGATTATGATTTTGGCCGGGCTGCAGGCCATTCCCAAAGAGCTGCATGAGGCGGCAAAGGTCGACGGCGCAAATGGTTGGCGTGCCTTTTGGGAAGTGACCTTTCCAATGATGCTGCCCGTCTCTATCACCGCAATTTTGATCCGCATCATCTTTAAGTTAAAACTCGCCGATATCGTCATCGCTGTCACATCTGGTGGGCCGGGAGGGGCCACTGATACCGTCACCTCATTCATCTTCCGCGAGTACCGCGATCGGTCCAACGTCGGATACGGCACCCTGCTCGCCATGGTCTATCTGGTGGTGATTGTCATCGCGATGACCCTGTTGATGAAGCTTGCTGACAGGATGACGAGGCCCCGGACATGAAGACCCAAAACATAAGCGCGCAGATTTTTCATGACAGCCCAAGCGACCTTGGCCATCGGGCCAAGTGGTGGACGGGCCGCATCGCCGTCTATGGCGTGTTGCTAATCTGGGCGTTGGTCTGCTTGTTCCCGATCTATTGGACCTTGACCACCAGTTTCAAAATGGCCCCCGATGTGATGAAGGGCCATATGATCCCTTGGGTCGATTTCACCCCAAAATGGCTGGGCTGGAAGTCGTTAGGCCTGTCGCCAGACACGCTGGGCGATGACAACACCGTGCGGGCAGAGTTCGTCAAACGCTTTACCAATTCAGCCATAGTGTCGGTCGTCTCGTCGATCTTGGCGGTTATTCTGGGGTCGCTGGCAGCATATGGACTTAGCCGGTTCAGCTATAAATTTGCTTGGATGCGCAACGGCGATATCTCATTCTTTTTCCTTAGCCAGTTGATCCTGCCGCCGGTGGTTTTGGCTTTGCCGATGTTGGTGTTGTACAAAGAACTGGCGTTATTGGACACCCGCATCGGATTGATATTGCTCTACACCCTGTCGGTGTTGCCGATCGTGATCTGGATCATGCGCGATCAGTTTTCTTCTATCCCGACAGAGGTCGAAGAAGCCGCCCTCGTTGATGGTCTGTCAATCTGGGGTGCGTTTATCACCATCATCGTCCCCATTGCCCTGCCCGGAATGGTCGCGGCCTTTATCTTGTCATTGGTGCTGACATGGAACGAATACTTCTTTGCAGCCCTGCTGACATCAACCCATGCCAACACTCTGCCGGTCATGGTCGCAAGCCAAACCGGTAGCCAAGGGATCAGCTGGTGGTCCATGGCAGCCCTCGCTTGGGCCGCAATCGTCCCGTTGATCATCATTGGCGTCGTGCTTGAGAGGTACATCATCAAAGGCATGGCCGCAGGCGCGGTCAAGTAAGGGGGGCAAATGTTAAAGGGAATTGATCAGCGGCTAAGCGCCGAAATTGTTCATGTGCTGATGCTGATGGGTCACGGCGATGATCTGGTGATCTGCGATGTGAACCACCCAGCCGCCACGATTGCCGCCGAAACCACCTATGGCCGTCTGATCGAAATGGCGGGCTGTGATATTCCCACGGCAGCCAAGGCGATTTTGTCACTGATGCCGCTGGATAGCTTTGTCGATGCTCCGATCAGCCGGATGCAAGTGGTCGGGAAGCCGGCCATGGTGATGCCCATTTTTGGGCGAATGCAGAGCGTGGCAGATGCCGCCGAAGGCCGCCCCATCACGATAAAGTCGCTGGAAAGATTTGCCTTTTACGCGGCCGCCAAGCAATCGTTTGCGATCATCCGCACAGCAGATTCCGGC
>JAAFIJ010000173.1 GCA_013298675.1 Rhodobacterales bacterium
TGACATGCCGGGCCACGGGCAGAGCGACCCGCTACCCCTCAACGCGACTTTATCAGACTTTGTGACATGGGCCGCACAGGTGATTGCCGCCTTAGGGGTTGGCCCAGTGAACCTTGCCGGCCATTCGATGGGCGCGCTGATGACCATCGGCACCGCGATTGAATATCCACAACTGGTTTTGCGCGCCGCCGCTTTAAACGCTGTTTATCAACGCACCCCTGATGCGCGTGCGGCTGTGCGCGCACGGGCCGCAGAGATTGCCGCCAACCTTGGCGGGATCGACGGTCCGCTTGATCGCTGGTTCACGCCCGCACAAGAAACGTTGCGCGATCAAGTGGCAGGATGGCTGCGCGCGGTGTCGCACCGCGGATATGCCACGGCCTATAGCGCCTTTGCCGATGGGGATACGGTTTATGCCGGCCGCATGCACCTGATCCGCTGCCCTTTGCTGGTGTTAACAGGCGAAGGCGACGCCAATTCCACCCCGGCAATGACTGAAACCATGGCCAGTCAAGCACCCCACGCACGCGCCGTTGTGATTGCCGGGCATCGGCATATGGTGACACTTACGGCACCTGAAGCGGTCAATGAAGCGCTTCTAACCTGGTTGACCACACAGGAGACGGCGGCATGACATCTGACACTTTGCCAACCGATGCGCTTGCCTTTGATCCGCGCGCCCTACGCGATGCGTTTGGCTGCTTTATGACTGGGGTGACCGTGGTGACGACGGTGGACGCAGGCGGTAAGCCGGTTGGTTTTACGGCGAATTCGTTTTCGTCCGTGTCGATGGACCCGCCGCTGTTGCTGATTTCAATCGCCAACCGATCTAGCAGTCTTGACGCGTTTTTGACTGGCAAAGGGTTTGCAGTGAATGTTTTGGCCGAAGGTCAAAAAGAGATATCCGCCACCTTTGCCCGCGCGTCAGATGACCGGTTTGCAAATGTTTACTGGCGCCATGGACCTGTTGGATCGCCGCTGATCGCGGGCGTCTCTGCATGGTTTGACTGCACGTTGGAGCATGCCATTCCGGCAGGCGACCACACGATCCTGATCGGGCGCATTGGTGGGTTTGAGGCATTGGCCACGGCCAGCCTTGGCTACTACCGCGGTGCCTACATCACCCCGGCCGCAACCGCTGCACAGCTGCCAACCGGACCAGATGTGGTGATTTCCGCGATACTCGAGGCCGAGGGGATGGTGCTTTTGGTCGATGACGGACGGGGTGGGTTGTCGGTTCCCATGGCGCGCGTGGGCCGCGAAGGAGTGCAAGCCGCATTGGCAGGATTGATCGCAACAACCGGCGTTCAGGCCGAGGCCGGATCGATTTACGCCGTATACGAGGATCTTGCACAAGGCACACAGCACATTGCCCTGCGCTGTCCTGCCACGCGAGGTACACCATCCCTTGGCGCATTTGTTGAACTGTCGCGTGAAGGCGTAGCCGACGTCACCGATCCCGCCTTGTGTCAAATGTTACAACGTCTGGCAGCAGAATCGCGCATGGGCAATTACGGCATCTACTTTGGCACACACGAACATGGCCGCGTGCAGCGGATCGCAGAGGGGCAAGCCAAATGAAGTTCTCTTTGTTTGTTCATATGGAACGGGTTTCTGCCGAGGATGACCAAAAACAGCTTTATGATGAGATGTTAGAGCTGTGCCGCATCGCGGATGAGGGCGGGATGCATGCCATCTGGACGGGTGAACATCATGGTATGAACTTCACCATCGCCCCAAACCCCTTGCTTAGTTTGGTCGATTTGGCACGGCGCACCCAGAACGTGCGCCTTGGCACTGGCACTGTGATCGCCCCGTTCTGGCACCCGATCCGACTGGCGGGAGAGGCCGCGATGGCCGATCTGATCATGGATGGCCGTCTGGATCTGGGGATCGCGCGCGGGGCGTATAGCTTTGAATACGAGCGCTTGTCGCCGGGTCTGGATGCTTGGGGTGCGGGCGGACGCATGCGAGAGTTGATCCCGGCGATCAAGGCGCTTTGGCAAGGCGATTACACCCATGACGGCGAGTATTGGCAGTTCCCGAAAACCACTGCCTCACCCAAACCGCTGCAACAGCCCGGCCCCCCGATCTGGGTGGCCGCGCGCGACCCCAGCAGCCACGATTTTGCAGTCGCGCAAGGATGCAACGTGCAGGTCACGCCGCTGCATCTGGGCGATGACGAGGTGGTCAGTTTGATGGAGCGGTTCAACACCGCCTGCGCCGCCCATCCCGCGATGCCACGCCCCAAAATCATGGTGTTGCGTCACGCCTATGTGGCCGAAAGCGAGGCAGACGCCCAATTGGCGGCGCAAGAAATCAACACGTTTTATTGCTATTTCGGTGCATGGTTCAAAAATGAGCGTCCTGTGACCCAAGGGCTTATCCAAGAACTGACAGAGGCTGAAATTGCAGCACATCCGTTTTATTCGGCAACTGCGATGCGCAAGAACCAGATCATCGGTGAGCCGCCCGAAGTGATCGAACGCCTTAAAGGCTATGAGGCGTTGGGCTATGACGAGTTCAGTTTTTGGATTGATACGGGGATGAGTTTCGCGCGCAAAAAGGCGTCGCTTGAACGCCTGATCCGCGATGTAATGCCCGCTTTTGCGTGAACGAGGACAAGTATGGACCGCTTTCAGCACTACATCGACGGCGCATTCGCAGACGCTGCTGCCACATTTGACAGCGTCGATCCAGCCACGGGTGTGCCTTGGGCGAAGATGCCACTGGCGTCGGTTGCCGATGTTGACCGGGCGGTTCACGCGGCCCACCGCGCTTTTGTGGCGGGCGCTTGGCCCGCGCTGACGGCGACTGCGCGGGGCAAGTTGCTGATGCGTTTGGCCGATCTGGTACAGGCGGCGGCACCAAGGCTTGCGGTACTTGAAACGCGCGATACCGGCAAGATCATCCGCGAAACAAGCGCCCAGATTGCCTATGTCGCCGAATACTTCCGCTATTATGCAGGTCTTGCCGACAAGATAGAGGGCGCACATCTGCCCATCGACAAGCCTGATATGGAAGTTTGGCTACGCCGCGAGCCCGTGGGCGTCGTGGCTGCAATTGTTCCGTGGAACAGCCAGTTGTTCTTGCTGGCGGTCAAGCTTGGCCCCGCACTTGCCGCCGGATGCACCGTGGTGGTCAAGGCAAGCGAGGATGGCCCTGCCCCCATATTGGAATTTGCAAAACTGGTGCATGAGGCAGGCTTTCCGCCCGGTGTCGTTAACATTCTGACGGGTGGGCCAGATGCTGGGCAGGCGCTGACCAGCCACCCACAGGTTGCCCATATCGCCTTTACCGGGGGGCCGGATACCGCGCGTCACGTCGTACGCGCCAGCGCCGAAAATCTGGCCAGCACCTCGCTTGAACTGGGCGGCAAATCGCCCTTTATCGTGTTTGACGACGCCGATCTTGACAGTGCAGCCAACGCGCAAGTGTCCGGCATCTTTGCAGCGACCGGACAAAGTTGCGTTGCAGGATCACGGCTATTGGTGCAACGGGGCGTCAAAGACGCGTTCCTTGCACGCATGAAAGCCAAGGCCGAAGCGGTACGCATCGGCGCGCCGGACCGGATGGAAACCGAAGTCGGCCCCCTGTGCACCGCGCGTCAACGCGACCGGATAGCGGCATTGATCGCAAAATCACTGGCCGCAGGTGCGGTTTTGGTGACAGGTGGCACAGCAGTCGCGGGCGCGGGTTTTTACTTTCCACCAACCATTCTGGATTGTACCGACGCCCCGGACGCACCCTGCCTGCAGCAAGAATTCTTTGGCCCCGTTCTGTCTGTCGTGACCTTTGACACCGAAGAACAGGCGCTAGAGCTGGCAAACAACACAGGCTACGGCCTTGCCTCGGGGGTGTTCACCCGCAGCCTGACACGTGCGCACCGGATGATCAGGGGCATCCGGGCAGGCATCGTTTGGGTCAATACCTACCGCGCTGTGTCGCCCATCGCGCCCTTTGGCGGGCATGGGTTGTCAGGGCACGGCCGAGAGGGTGGGATGGCTGCGGCACTGGATTACACCACCGTCAAAGCCGTCTGGCTGCGCGTCTCTGATGATCCGATCCCGGACCCGTTCGTGATGCGCTGATCTGGCGGGCCGAGCAAGGTGCGTCACGGTACAGCTAACTCGCATTGGCCGGCAGCAGGCTGTTGACCAGTTTCACAGCTGCATGCGGATAGGTCAGGGTCTCTTCCAGCCCGGCAAGGCAGAAACTGCGGTCAGGGCGGCGCAGGTCGGGCGGTTGGTTCTGTCGACCCTGCACACCAATTCGGCGGCTGGGGCGGTGTCACTTCTGGTTGATCTGGGGGTGCCAGAATTTTTGCTGCGCGATGTTTTGCGGGGGGTGCTGGGGCAGGAACTGCTGGTCATGCCCTGCCCAGACTGTGGCGGCAAAGGGTGTTCAACCTGTGGCGTTGAAGATCGCACGACAATGCGGTTTAGCGGATATAGGCCAGACATGCGCAGCTTGCGATCACTCCGGTATCATGCTTTCCGGCATCAAACTTTCAACGAACGCATCAAAGGACGTCGCTATGGGTACAGGGCTGAAACGTGCTCCAACATCTGGGTCATCCTCAATGGATTCATGGTCCAGAAAGAAAACAGCACCTTCGTTCAGGCCAAGCAATAGCATGTCTCCCGTATCAGTGTCAGCGAACACGAGATAGTCGTTCACTCCTGGGGCGGCTTCGCCGATGTCATAATATTTCGAGAGCTTCCACCACTCCGTAAGTCTGACGTATTCTGGTCCGGAGTGGAGGCCGAAAGTGCTATCAACGCAACCTTCTACCCCCCCGTCCCGAGTGAAGTAAGTTTTCTCGAATTCTCCGCCATTAAAATCAAGCAAATAGGTTCGATAATCAATTGGTAGTCGCGTACCGACTTTCTTCTCAAAGGCCGCAACTTCGCTTTCATCAGTGGCCCCAAAAGGATTTGGGTTCATGACCGCATTGGTTGAATAGATCTTCATTCGTATCTCGTCCTTTCATTATATACAAATATCTGGATTTGCGTCGCACCAATTAAGCCCACGCTCCTCATCAAGCAGTAGGGCGGCAAGACAAGAGGTGTTTGGCGGGGGGTACAGCAAACAGACTCATATGTTTATTGAGAAAATGCAGCGATTACTTAACGTAAGGATCGCAAATAAAGAGAGAGGGTGGTCCAATCAGGCTTGATAACACTGCCTTCTGCATAGCGTACAATTTCCAATTCCATCAGTCGGCCATTCGCGTCAGCATGTAGGATCAAGTCAAGCTGGCTACCGTCTTCGTCCAGAATGTTGGCCTCAACGTCATACAATCGGCTTCCTATAGTGTGTGGTCTTTGATAACCCGCGATAGTGAAGGCGATGATGGTCCCAATTTCATTGGCAGGCGCGGCCTTAGAAAACTCAAGGTCAAGAAGAAGCCTTTTGCGTTCCTCGGCTAGCAAACGTTGTGCCATTTCCGAAATTATCTTGTAAGCATCAGAAGCAAGGCTATACACCTTCATTCCCCACAAAAATCGTGCCCACATTGCTTGTGCCGTTTGGTAGAAGTTGAACGCTATCTTTAACTAGTGTTGCGTCAATCACAATCTCGTCACTAATCTCCCTACCTGCGGAGAAAGTTGAACGCATTGCCACTGTTTTTTGGGGCCATCCCCCCGGAGCGTCTTGCGAAAAAAAGTACCTATTCCCGCTTGCGGGTTGCTAAAGCTTCCCACCGCAGCAACTACCGCCTCTACAGGTGCCCTCGCAAAAAGCCGCCGCGGCGCACATTTCTTTTACTCAAGTACGTATCCCGCTCAAATCACGAAATGGCCCTTGCCAATCCGACGATTCTTTGCGGTTCCGCTATAGCCACTACCATCTGTCGTCGGCGAGACCATCTGGATGCGGCTGGACAGGGGATCTCAAATGCTTGGTCGCCAAAATGCGACCTCAAGCGACTTTGTGTAATGGAACTTACCTTATAGCGAATGCACCCAACGCATCCGCTCTGCAAGGTCGGGCGCGCCAAAGGCCAAGGACCCCATGACCACTGTTTCCGCGCCTGCCGCACGGAGCAGTGGGACCGTGGTATCGCGGATGCCGCCATCTGCGGCCAAAACGATGCGCC
>JAAFIJ010000174.1 GCA_013298675.1 Rhodobacterales bacterium
AACGGGGTTGGCTACCTTGATTTTGGTCACGAAATGCCCTTTCGGAGTTGGATTCGGTTACAAGGGGTATAGTGCAAAAAATGTCTTCAGGGAAGTGCGGTATGCAAAGGTATACCGAAAAAATCCTGCCTATTTGAAAAAGTCTTTCGACTTTTCTTTAATCCACTCCCACAGGTATGGGGCCCCTTTGGCGATCTTTGTCCCCACGCGGCTGTGCAACTGCGCGGCCGTCACGTTATAGGTGGTCCAAGTGCCACCACCGGACATCAGATTGGCCATCACGGGTTGGACCCTGTCCAATGATTTGGCAAAGACGGCATCCGGGGTTTCGGCCGCTTCAAACTCATCCCACAGGGCGCGAAAAACAGGGCCCAAGTCAGGCGGCAAGAGGCCGAAAATCCGATCCGCGGCACGACGTTCGGCCACTTGGGTTTCGGTCGAGGCATGTGCGGCCCCATTTGACGAATGGATCGGCACGTCGCCCACATCAATTTCGACGAGATCATGCAAAATCAGCATCTTGATCACGCGGTTGATGTCAACACCGGGCGCTGCATGGTCGGCCAACACCAGCGCGTAAAGCGCCAGATGCCAAGAGTGTTCGCCCGAATTTTCTGGCCGCGAGCCATCGACAAGCGTCGTGGCCCGCAGCACCGACTTTAGCCGGTCCGCCTCATTTAAAAACGCAAACTGTTGGTCGAGCCTGACCGTCAATGTCCGCCGCCGCTGTCCATGATCACGCGTGGGCCTTCACGGCCCTCTCGTTTGGCTTGCAAAGCCGCCTCAATAAAGGCGCGACCGCGCTTTTCGGCGATACGCACTCTGAAGGCGGTCAAGAACGCCTCTTGCATCGTGGGCGAGGCATCGAGCAACACCTTGGATACCTTGTCGTAAAACCGGTCATCGCCCAATTCAGCCATGGCGGCGATCACTTCTTGGGCCAGCGCGTCCCCCATATCTTCGATCACGGACATTAGCGTGTCACCTCACCCAAACGGCGTTTCACGTAGGTTGAAACAGTGTCGATCATTGGCTTCATATGGGTCTCTTCGTCTTTGAAGAAATGGTCCGCGCCTTCAACCTGGGTATGGGTGATCGTGATCCCCTTTTGCTCATGCAACTTGTTCACAAGAGTGGTCGTGTCTTTAGGTGGGGCCACTTTATCAGCTGTCCCGTTGATGATCAGACCCGACGCAGGGCAGGGCGCGAGGAACGAGAAGTCATACATGTTTGCCGGTGGGGCCACTGAAATGAACCCGGTAATCTCTGGCCGGCGCATCAGCAACTGCATGCCGATCCATGCCCCGAATGAAAATCCGGCGACCCAGCAATGTTTGGCATTCTGGTTCATCGACTGTAGGTAATCCAAGGCAGAGGCCGCATCGGACAGCTCACCAATGCCAAGGTCATATTCGCCTTGGCTGCGACCAACACCGCGAAAGTTGAACCGCAAAACGGTGAAGCCAAGATTGTAAAATGCGTAGTGCAAATTATATACAACCTTGTTGTTCATCGTCCCGCCATAGTTTGGATGCGGGTGCAAAACGATCGCAATGGGGGCATCACGCTCTTTTTGCGGATGGTAACGGCCTTCAAGGCGGCCTTCGGGGCCAGCAAAAATGACTTCAGGCATGTATCTCTCGCCAATCCTTCTCGCGAGCATTTGTTGACAAAATTGCTCGGATTATTTAGAACCATTCCAAAGACCCATGTCTTGGAAGGCTTGCTGGCTTGAGGTAATGGCCGCGGGCTTTGTCGTCAATGGAATTGCTGGGGAATTAGATGAAACTGTCAACGAAGGGGCGTTACGCCATGGTCGCGTTGGCCGATTTGGCGCTTGCAGACGCCAAATCAGGGACCGAGGACCTGATGTCGCTTGCGGCAATTTCAAAGCGGCAGGATATTTCCCTGCCCTATCTGGAGCAGTTGTTCGTCAAATTGCGCCGTGCGGGCCTTGTAGAAGCAGTTCGGGGGCCGGGTGGCGGGTACAGACTTGCCCGCGCGCCGTCGGATATTCGCATCTCAGAGGTGATGGTGGCGGTCGAGGAAAACGTTGATGCGATGCACTCGGGCGCGGGTGCAAGCGGGGGCGTCTCGGGCAGCCGGGCGCAAAGCCTGACGAACCGGTTGTGGGAGGGACTAAGTGCCAACGTCTATGTGTTCTTGCACCAGACGCGCTTGTCTGATGTGATCCGCAATGAGATGCAGCCCTGTCCTGCAGTGCCTGCGCTGTTCAAGGTTGTTGACGAAGAATGACTGCGCGCCTCTATCTGGATTGGAACGCCACAACACCGCTGCGCACTGAGGCTAAGGCCGCGATGCTTGAGGCGATGGAACTTGTCGGCAACCCGTCGTCGGTCCATGCCGAAGGACGTCGAGCGCGCGCGCTGCTAGAGAGGGCACGCGGCCAAATCCTTAACGCGCTGGGGGCGGACGGCGCCGATTTGATCTTTACCTCTGGAGCGACAGAAGCCGCAGCGCTGGCTTGTCGGGGCAGGGGACTTTCATGCGCCGAAGTAGAACATGAAGCGGTGGCGGCGTGGTGTGATCCGGTTTTGGATGTCGCACCCAATGGCAAAGTTTCGGTGACCGATCCTGCCAACAGCGCGGTGCAATTGGCGAATTCCGAAACCGGGATCGTGCAAGATTTGCCACAGGGCCTGGCCGTCTCAGATCTGACCCAAGGCTTTGGCAAGCTGCCCTTTGCGTTCAATTGGCTGGGCTGCGACATGGGTCTTTTATCAGCACATAAGATCGGCGGCCCCAAGGGGGTCGGCGCAGTTGTGATGCGACGCGGGCTTGATCTGAGCGCGCAAATTCGCGGTGGCGGGCAAGAAATGGGCAGGCGCGCCGGGACCGAAAATCTAATCGGTATCGCCGGGTTTGCAGCAGCCGCAGAAGCATCTGCCCGCGATCTTGCCAGTGGGGTTTGGGACGAAGTTGCCGAAGTTAGAAATATTCTAGATCAGGCATTGTCGGCAAATGGATTTAAGACTATTTCAGTCGGGAATGATGCAAAGCGCTTGCCCAACACGGTATCGTTGATCGCGCCGGGTTGGAAAGGCGAAACACAGGTCATGGCAATGGATTTGGCAGGTTTTGCCGTTTCGGCTGGATCGGCCTGTTCAAGCGGCAAGGTACGTGTAAGCCGCGTGTTAAAGGCGATGGGGTTTGACGATGCCATGGCGGGCCAAGCGATACGAATTTCCATTGGCCCAAAGGTGACACAAGCCGAGGTTCTGCGTTTTGCAGATATCTGGGCGCGAGAATACCGCCGCATCCAAGCGCGGCTGGTTTAAGGTTCAAAGGAAAGCCTTTGAAAATGAAGAGGAAAAGCAAATGACTGCTGTAGAACTAGATGTCCGCGAAGGTGTTGATCGGGAAACGATTGAGACAGTGCAGGCTATGGCAGGCAAGTACAAATACGGCTGGGAAACGGAAATTGAAATGGACTATGCGCCCAAAGGCGTGTCCGAAGATATTGTCCGTCTGATCAGTTCTAAAAACGGTGAACCGGAATGGCTGCTAGAATGGCGGCTGACCGCGTATCGGCGCTGGGTCAAGATGGAAGAGCCGCATTGGGCGATGCTGAATTACCCAAAAATCGACTATCAAGACCAGTACTACTATGCCAAACCCAAAAGCATGGCCGTCAAGCCAAAGTCACTGGACGACGTTGACCCCAAGCTGCTTGCAACCTACGCAAAGCTTGGTATCCCCCTGAAAGAACAGGCGCTTTTGGCTGGAGTAGAGGCACCCGAAGGTGAGCGCCGTGTCGCAGTTGATGCGGTGTTTGACTCTGTGTCCTTGGGCACCACCTTTAAGGCCGAACTCGCCAAGGCAGGGGTGATTTTCTGTTCGATATCTGAGGCTGTGCGCGAGCATCCCGAACTGGTTCAAAAATACCTTGGCTCGGTCGTGCCGCAATCGGACAACTATTTTGCCACCTTGAATTCCGCAGTGTTTTCGGACGGCTCTTTTGTCTACATTCCCAAAGGCGTGCGCTGCCCGATGGAACTGAGCACCTATTTCCGCATTAATGCTGAAAATACAGGACAGTTTGAACGCACTTTGATCATCGCCGATGTCGGGTCATATGTCAGCTATCTTGAGGGGTGTACCGCGCCCAAACGCGACACCCACCAATTGCACGCAGCAGTGGTTGAACTGGTCATCCTTGATGACGCAGAAATCAAGTATTCGACCGTACAAAACTGGTACCCGGGCGATGAAGAGGGGCGCGGGGGCATTTACAACTTTGTGACCAAGCGCGCAGATTGCCGGGGTGCGCGGGCCAAAGTGATGTGGACGCAGGTGGAAACCGGCTCGGCAATCACGTGGAAATATCCGTCCTGCATTCTGCGCGGGGACGATTCCCAGGGCGAGTTTTATTCGATCGCCATCGCCAACAACGCCCAACAGGCCGACACTGGCACAAAAATGGTGCACCTTGGCAAGAACACCAAAAGTCGGATCGTTTCCAAAGGCATTTCGGCCGGCCGGGCGCAAAACACTTATCGCGGCCTTGTGTCGATGCACCCAAAAGCCACCAACAGCCGCAATTACACCCAATGCGACAGTTTGCTGATCGGTGACAAATGTGGCGCGCATACCGTTCCGTATATTGAAGTTAAGAACAACTCGTCGCGCGTCGAACACGAGGCGACCACCAGCAAGGTTGACGACGATCAATTGTTCTATTGCCGCTCACGCGGGATGGACGAAGAAGAAGCCGTCGCTCTGGTCGTGAACGGGTTCTGCAAAGAGGTCCTGCAATCCTTGCCCATGGAGTTCGCGATGGAGGCCCAAAGTCTGGTCGCCATCAGCCTTGAAGGTTCGGTAGGCTAGGGCATGCAACAGGCTGACGGCAATGTAGTTTTGGCGCAAGGCGTGGGTTACCCTGCGCCTTTGCCGGGCATTGTTGCGCGGTTGCAAAGCTATCTTGTCGATGGCCACGCGATGCGGTTTGGCCCGTTGGAAACAGTGGTCAGCCAGATTGATGGGCAAAGGATCATATTTCACTTGAATATGGAGCGGGATCCGATCCAGCGGTGCAATCGCCAAGGTGCCTTTTATGAGGCGGATGATCTGGCTTTTGTCACAACGTTGCTGCCGCCCAACCCAGTGGTGCTGGATGTGGGCGCAAACATTGGAAACCACGCCCTTTATTTTGCGATCATTGCAAAGGCAAAGCAGGTTATTGTCATTGAACCCAATCCCTTAGCGATTGAACCTCTTGTTGCCAATGTACTGGTTAATAGGTTGGAAGATGTCATTTCACTTCATCATATTGGTTTTGGTTTGTCTGACCGGGCGGCAGGTGGCTATTCGATGAAAGTGCATGATCGAAATCTGGGTGCGACGCAAATGAAGGCCGACGGCTTGGGTCATTTGACAGTTGTGTCGGGTGACGAGGCGTTCCCAGCTCTGATGCCCGACCTGATCAAGATCGATGTCGAGGGGATGGAATTGCCGGTTTTGCACGGATTGCAGCGGATGATTAAACGTGCTCGCCCGGTTCTGATGGTTGAGGTGACCAAGACCAGTCACATAGATTTTGCCCTTTGGGCCGCCAAATGTGGTTATGCCACCAAGGCAATCAGCCCAGTTGGGCCAAAGAATGACAATTATATCCTGGTGCCCGCCTGACGAGGTGGTCCGGAATTTACACGAATACTGCGGCCTTCCGAGGAAGGCAGAATGAGGGAAAAATGCTTGAGATCAAAAACCTACACGTCAAACTTGAAGAAGAAGAAAAGATCATTCTGCGGGGCGTAAATCTAAAGATTGGCGCAGGCGAGGTTCATGCGATCATGGGGCCGAACGGCTCTGGCAAGTCGACATTGTCTTATGTGCTTTCGGGCCGTGATGGATATCAGGTGACCCAAGGATCAGCGCTTCTTGAAGGCGCAGAGTTGCTGGAGATGGAGCCAGAGGCTCGGGCTGCGGCGGGCCTGTTCCTGGCGTTTCAGTACCCGGTTGAAATCCCGGGCGTGGGCAACATGACCTTTCTGCGCACGGCCGTGAACGCACAACGCAAAGCGCGTGGTGAGGCGGAAATGACGGCGGGTGAGTTTCTGAAGGTCGTCCGCG
>JAAFIJ010000175.1 GCA_013298675.1 Rhodobacterales bacterium
CCAATCAATAGATAGGACGCGACGCCCACGCCCTCCCAACCAAAGAACATCTGCACCAGATTGTCAGAGGTGATCAGCATCAACATCGCAAAGGTAAAGAACGACAGATAGGCGAAAAACCGTGCCTTATAGCTTTCGTCATGGGTCCAGTTGTCGTCATGCGCCATGTAGCCAAAGCTATAAAGGTGCACGAGCGCTGACACCGAATTCACCACCACCAACATGATCGCGGTCATCCGGTCCAAGCGAATGCCCCAATCGGTGGATAGCGCGCCAGATTCGATCCAGCGCAGCAGGCTGATATGCTGGGTGACCCCGTCAAAGGTCAAAAAGACGTACCAAGACAGGATCGCCGCCAAAAAGATCATGGCAGTGGTCAACATTTGTGCCGCACGCTCGCCGATCAGGCGCCAGCCAAATCCGCACAAAATGGCCCCGATCAGGGGGGCAAAGAGGATGATCGATGCCATTATTCAGTCCTGCCTTGGGTAGAGCCACATTTTGACGAACCGCACCGCGTCGCCGAGAATTCTGCCGGTGATACAAAACCGGTTTGCGCACAAACATCGCAGCCAACCTCGAACTGATCGCCAGAGGCCGACAAAATCTTCATTCCAAACACGTTTGTTTCACCAATGTGATGTTGGAAAGCCATGCCTTACCCCTTCATCACGTTGACGTCTTCAACGTCAATGGTGCCGCGGTTGCGGAAGAACACCACAAGGATCGCCAGACCAATCGCGGCCTCGGCGGCGGCAACAGTCAGGATGAACAAAGTGAACACCTGCCCCGTCAGATCGCCCAGATAGGACGAAAAGGCGACGAAGTTGATGTTGACGGCCAGCAGCATCAATTCAATCGACATCAGGATCACGATGATATTCTTCCGGTTCAGGAAGATGCCAAAGATCCCAATGACGAACAAAGCCGCCGCAACGATCAAGTAATGTTCTAGTCCTACCATTTTCGTCCCTCCGGGTCATTGTGCCCGATGTCTTGTTTTTGCAGCGCGATTTGCACCAATACTTCACGTCCGATTAAAGACCCTGCCCCGGTTTTACGTCGACGCTCTCCATCGCCTTGGCCGGGTCGCGCCACATCTGGTGCAGCACGTTCTGGCGTTTGACGTCTTTGCGGTGGCGCAGGGTCAGCACGATTGCACCGATCATCGCGACCAACAGGATCAGACCCGATAGTTGGAACAGCAGGATATATTTGTCATAGATCAACAGGCCCAAAGCCTTGGTATTCTCAACCTGCGCCGCGTCAGGGGTAACATCGGCGCGCAAACCCATGGCACCATCGGCCTGCACCCAAGCGCCAACGCCAAGGATCAACTGCATGATGATGACCACACCCACCAAAAGACCAAGCGGCATATACTTTGCCATCTCGCCTTTTAGTTCGGCAAAGTCGATGTCGAGCATCATCACCACAAACAGGAACAAAACCGCGACCGCGCCCACGTAGACGATGATCAGCAGCATGGCGACAAATTCAGCCCCAAGCAGCACGAACAGGCCCGCCGCGGACAGGAACGCCAAGATCAACCACAACACCGAATGCACCGGGTTGCGCGACAAGGTCACCAGAAACCCGGCCACAATGGTCACGGTTGAAAAGGCATAAAAGGCCAGATCTGCAACGCTCATGGCGCTTTCTCCTCGGTTTCGGCAAAGACGGCTTGAGCAATCTCAAGCGCCTTTTGCATGGCGGGCAAGCCGCCGAACATAGACATTTGCCAGATCACTTCCGCAATCTCGCGTTTGGTGGCCCCGGCGGCCAAAGCGTTCTGCACCGTTACCCGAATCTGCGGCTCGCCCAGCGGGCCCTGAACCGTCAACGCCGCAATGGTCACCAAAAACCGGGTCCGCGCGTCTAACCCATCGGGGTTGAAGGTTTTGCCAAAGAACGCCTCAAGCATGTCCTTTGGCATTGCCGGAAACAGCTTTTCGAAACCCTTTGCATCCAATCCTTCCAAAGGAGGTGCGAAAGCTTTGGCCATTTCCTGGCCCTGCTCTAGCATCTGTTGGAAAAGTTTGGTGAAAGCGTCGGTCATGGATTCAAGGGCCTTAGCGGTAAGGTGCGTCGAGTTCTAGGTTGCGGGCAATTTCGGCCTCCCAACGCTCGCCATTCGCCAACAACTTGTCCTTGTTGTAAAACAGCTCTTCGCGGGTCTCGGTCGAAAATTCGAAATTCGGGCCTTCGACGATCGCATCCACCGGGCAGGCCTCTTGGCAGAAACCACAGTAGATGCACTTGGTCATGTCGATGTCATAACGCGTGGTGCGACGGCTGCCGTCTTCGCGGGGTTCGGCGTCAATTGTGATCGCTTGGGCCGGGCAAACGGCTTCGCACAGCTTACAAGCTATGCAACGCTCTTCCCCGTTCGCATAACGGCGAAGCGCGTGTTCACCCCGAAAACGTGGGCTGAGCGGTCCCTTTTCATGTGGATAGTTCAGCGTGGCCTTGGGGGCGAAGAAATACTTCATGCCAAGGCCAAAGCCTTTGAAAAAATCCACCAAGAAGAAATACTTGGTCGCGCGGGTCCAGTCGATTTGGGTCATGTTCAGCCTCCCATCGTCCAGCGTGCCCAAAAGCCGCCGAAAACTTCAAATTTCGCAAGGAACGACACCAGCACAACCCATCCCAAGGACAGTGGCAAGAACACTTTCCAACCGATGCGCATCAGTTGGTCATAGCGGTAACGTGGCACCAACGCCTTGACCATGGCGAAGAAGAAGAAGAACACCCACATTTTGGCAACCATCCACCACCAGCCATCGGCGAGGCCAGGAATGGGCGACAGCCAGCCGCCAAAGAACAACAGCGACATCAGCGCGCACATCAAGAAGATCGCAATGTATTCGCCCGCCATGAATAACAGATACGGGGTCGATGAATATTCCATCATGAAGCCCGCAACCAGTTCGGATTCCGCTTCCGGTAGGTCGAATGGAGGGCGATTGGTTTCCGCCAAGGCGCTGATAAAGAACAAGAACACCATCGGGAAATGCGGGATCCAGTACCAGTTCAGCAGGCCATAATCGCCCGACTGTGCATGTACAATCGCGCCAAAGTTCATCGAACCCGTGGAAATGATCACCCCGATGATGATCAAACCCAAAGACACCTCATAGGAAATCATCTGTGCCGCAGAGCGAAGCGATCCAAGGAACGGGTATTTGGAGTTTGACGCCCACCCGCCCATGATCACGCCGTATACTTCAAGCGACGAGGCGGCAAATACGAACAGGATTGCGACGTTGATGTCGGCCAGCACCCAACCACTATCAAAGGGAATGACCGCCCAAGCAAGGATCGCCAACACGAACGAGACCATCGGCGCGAGGAAGAACACCGCGCGGTCGGCACCCGCAGGCACGACGATTTCCTTGACCACAAATTTCAGCGCGTCCGCCACCGATTGCAGCAGACCAAACGGCCCCACCACGTTCGGGCCCTTGCGCATCTGAACCGCAGCCCAAATCTTTCTGTCGCCATATACAAGGAACAAAAGCGAGATCATCACAAAGGCGATGACCAAAAGGCCTTGAACGGCAATCAGCAATGCCATCCCAAGACTTGTTTGCAAGAATTCAGTCATGATCCCTCACGTCCCTCAAACTTCGGCATTACACCGTCGGTATTCCTTGTGCGCCGCAGTCACGGACTGTGACCTCGGCGTCAATCGTCTTTAGTCCTTTTGGCAACGAAGCTGAGACGGTGTAAACCGCATCTCCGCGCCAAGTTCCACCCGTTTTCGCGACATTTGTGCGCACATGACGCACAAATCCAAAACCCCGGATCAACGTGTACTGGGCGGCGGCGCAGCGTGCATAGGTTGCCACGTCTTCCTCGTCGCGCGCGCCGGTCATTGCAACCCGAAAATTCACCAATTCACCGTCCAACAACAAGGTTTCGATGCCAAGATAGACTGGCTTGAAATCTGCTTGGGCGACTGTTGATTGATCCGCGCATGCCGTCAGAACCGCAAAAGCGGAGACAAGACAAAGAGGGATCAATCGGAGGCGCATCATTCAGCGGCCATCGGCAGGTCAAGCCGTGCTTTGGCCTGCGCAGACAGGTCCGCCATTACCGAGGACGCGCGCGCGATCGGGTTGGTCAGATAGAAATCCTTGATCGCATTACGGAAATCAGCCTTGCCCATGTCGCGCAGAGGCAAAGCAACCCATGCATTTTCGCCAACAGCATCAACCTGCCCCAAATGTGGATGGGCACCAACCATAGCGCGACGCAACGCCGCCATACTGTCCCAAGGCAAAGTTGCGCCCAGCTCTGCCGAAAGGGCGCGCAAGATCGCCCAGTTTTCCTTGGCCTCACCCGGCGCAAAGCCCGCGCGCATGGCCAGTTGTGGACGGCCTTCGGTATTCACAAACAGGCCGTTCTCTTCGGTATAGGCGGACGCCGGCAAGATGACATCGGCGCGGCTTGCACCCCGATCGCCATGGCTGCCTTGATAGATCACGAACGGACCTGCCGCGATTTCGACCTCATCCGCGCCAAGGTTATAGATCACCTCGGCCCCTTCGGTTGCAACGCTCAGCCCGCCTTCGGTCACAGCGCCCAGATCCATGGCGCCAACGCGCGACGCAGCAGTGTGCAAAATCAACAGCTTGGCACCGCGCGCCTCGGCAATCGCCATCGCATGGGCCAGAACAGCAGCCCCGTCCGCCTCAT
This sequence comes from Rhodobacterales bacterium, assembly GCA_013298675.1. GTDB lineage: Bacteria > Pseudomonadota > Alphaproteobacteria > Rhodobacterales > Rhodobacteraceae > JAAFU01. The sequence continues at coordinate 4,702 of JAAFIJ010000175.1, forward strand.
TGATCGCACCCTGCCCGACAATCACGATGCCGGGCTTGGTGTCGGCTTCGGCGGTTTTTGCCAGCGTCAAATGCGCGGCCAGTGCCGCACGGTCCGTGCCAAAATGATGATACTCATAGGTCAGATCAACGGCTTCACCGATCAAACCAATATTCGCGCCCTTCGTCCAAGCCTTGCGAATACGCGCGTTCAGAACCGGCGATTCGACGCGAGGGTTGGACCCGATGAGCAGAATCCCACCTGCCGTATCAATATCTTCGATCTTGGCGGTGCCGACATAGCCCGAACGGTTGCCAATCGGCAAATGCGTATTGTCGGTGCGGCATTCAATATGACCGCCCAGGCCTTCGACAAGCGTCTTAAGTGAATAAATCGCCTCCGCCGGGGCCAGATCACCGACCAAGGCTGCAACCTTCTTGCCCTTCATTGCCGCCGCAGCAGCGGTCAACGCTTCACCCCAAGTGGCTTTGCGCAGCTTGCCGTTCTCACGGACATAAGGTGTATCCAGTCGCTGACGACGCAGGCCGTCCCAGATAAAGCGGGTCTTGTCGGAAATCCACTCTTCGTTCACGCCGTCATGATTGCGCGGCAAAATGCGCATCACTTCGCGGCCTTTGGTGTCAATGCGGATGTTGCTGCCAAGGGCGTCCATCACGTCGATGGATTCAGTCTTTGTCAGTTCCCACGGGCGGGCGGTAAAGGCATAGGGCTTGGAGGTCAATGCGCCCACCGGACACAGGTCAATGATATTGCCCTGAAGGTTGCTGTCCAAAGTCATGTTCAGATAGGATGTAATCTCAGCATCTTCGCCGCGACCGGTTTGACCCATTTGGGTGATACCAGCGACTTCGGACGTAAAGCGCACACAGCGGGTGCACGAAATGCACCGGGTCATTTTTGTTTCGACCAACGGGCCAAGGTTAAGATCGTCTGATGCGCGCTTTGGTTCGCGGTAACGGCTGAAATCGACGCCGAAGGCCATGGCTTGGTCTTGCAAATCGCACTCGCCGCCTTGGTCGCAAATCGGGCAATCCAGCGGGTGGTTGATCAGCAAGAACTCCATCACTCCTTCGCGGGCCTTTTTCACCATGGGCGAATTTGTTTTGACAACCGGCAGTTCACCATTCGGGCCGGGACGCAAATCCTTGACCTGCATCGCACAGCTTGCAGCAGGTTTTGGCGGACCACCTTGCACTTCAACCAGACACATCCGGCAGTTGCCCGCGATGGTCAACCGTTCGTGATAGCAAAACCGTGGAATAGCCAC
>JAAFIJ010000176.1 GCA_013298675.1 Rhodobacterales bacterium
ACCTCCGCTGAGCGCTCCATGGAGAACCTCCCATCCAAATATACTGCATGGGCTGAATCTCAGATCACCAACGGATGCGGAAGGTGGGGTTGGTGCAGCGCTTACAGATAACTATTTCACTTTAGGGACCAATAATGCATCCGTCATTTACCTAAATCTTGCGCGCAATCAGACGCACCCCGCTCCAACGGTTTAGCGTTCAAGTTCAACTCATCCATGCACGTAAAAGTCAAACGGCCCGGCAAAAGACTTGCCGGGCCGCTTTTAATTTGTCGGCGTTGTGTTAATGCGCTGTGGCCACTTTTGCAGCTTCTGCGGTAAGCGCACGTGATGCAGCTGCAGCTTCTTCGGCGGCCTCATCCCATTCAATCGGTTCAGGCTGGCGCACCAAGGCCTGTTTTAAGACCTCACGCACATTGGTCACCGGGATGATCTGCAAGCCCGCTTTGACATTTTCGGGTATCTCAATCAGGTCTTTTTCATTCTCGGCCGGAATGAACACCGTCTTGATCCCACCACGCAACGCTGCGAGCAGTTTTTCTTTCAAGCCCCCGATCGGCATCGCATTTCCGCGCAAGGAAACCTCACCCGTCATCGCGATGTCTTTACGCACAGGAATGCCTGTCAACACCGACACAATCGCTGTCACCATCGCAAGGCCCGCCGAAGGGCCATCTTTTGGCGTCGCCCCATCCGGGACGTGGACATGGATATCCATCGTCTCGAAACGCGGTGGTTTAACGCCCAGTTCCGGACTGATGGACCGGACAAAGGACGCGGCCGCCTCGATGGATTCCTTCATCACATCACCAAGCTTACCGGTCGTTTTCATCCGACCTTTGCCCGGCAGGCGCAACGCTTCGATGTACAGCAAGTCACCACCGACGGACGTCCACGCCAGACCCGTCACAACGCCAACTTGATCGGTCACCTCTGCCAAACCGTAATGATAGCGCTTTACGCCCAGATAGGATTCCAGTTTATCCGTAGTTACCTCGACGGACTTTGAGGTTTTCTTGACGATTTCAGTCACGGCTTTACGCGCAAGCTTGGCAATCTCACGCTCCAAGTTCCGCACACCCGCCTCACGCGTGTAGGTGCGGATAATCTCTGTCAGGGCCGCGTCGGTGATCGAAAACTCACCCTTTTTCAGTGCATGACCGCCGATCTGTTTGGTGATCAGGTGACCCTTGGCAATCTCGCGTTTTTCATCCTCGGTGTATCCGGACAGCGGAATAATCTCCATCCGGTCCAACAAAGGGCTGGGCATGTTGTACGAATTGGCCGTCGTGATGAACATCACGTTCGACAGGTCATACTCGACCTCCATATAGTGGTCGACAAAGGTCGAATTCTGTTCCGGATCCAGCACCTCTAGCATTGCCGAGGCAGGGTCACCGCGGAAATCCTGACCCATCTTGTCGATCTCATCCAACAATATCAGCGGATTGGTGGTTTTCGCCTTTTTCAGCGCTTGGATGATCTTGCCGGGCATCGACCCAATATAGGTCCTGCGGTGGCCGCGAATTTCGGACTCGTCCCGTACGCCGCCCAACGAAATACGGATAAACTCACGCCCCGTCGCCTTGGCGACCGACCGACCGAGCGAGGTTTTGCCCACGCCAGGAGGGCCAACGAGACACAGGATCGGACCCTTAAGTTTGGACGACCGCGCCTGCACTGCAAGATATTCAACGATCCGCTCTTTGACTTTTTCCAGACCGTAGTGATCGGCATCGAGAACCTTTTGCGCCGCACCCAGATCTTTCTTGACGCGCGACGCAGTGCCCCACGGAACAGCCAAAAGCCAATCCAGATAGTTGCGCACGACGGACGCCTCAGCGCTCATCGGGCTCATGGATTTCAGCTTTTTCAACTCGGCCTCTGCCTTGTCGCGTGCCTCTTTGGAAAAGGCGGTTTTCTTTATCCGCTCTTCCAGTTCTGTCAGTTCGTTTTGGCCCTCTTCGCCATCGCCAAGTTCCTTTTGAATGGCCTTCATCTGCTCATTCAAATAATACTCGCGCTGGGTCCGTTCCATCTGTGATTTGACGCGGGTTTTGATCTTTTTCTCGACCTGAAGCACGGACATTTCGCCCTGCATCTGACCATAGACTTTTTCAAGCCGCTCAACGACATTCAGGGTTTCCAGCAGCTCTTGTTTCTGGGCGACTTCGATGCCCAAATGACCAGCCACCAGATCGGCAAGGCGTGCGGGTTCTCGGGTGTCAGACACGGCCGCCAACGCCTCTTCGGGGATGTTCTTTTTGATCTTGGCGTAGCGTTCGAATTCATCTGTCACGGCGCGCACCAGCGCCTCAACCTCTTGTGGGTCGCCCATTTCTTCAAAGATCGCCTCGGCCCGCGCCTCAAAGAACGACGGATTTTCAACGAACTCGGTGATTTTCACACGCTGTTTGCCTTCAACCAAAACCTTGACGGTTCCATCGGGCAGTTTCAACAGCTGCAAAACATTGGACAGAACGCCAATCCGGTAAATACCGTCTGTTCCCGGGTCATCGATCGACGGGTCCATTTGGCTGGACAGCAAAATCTGTTTGTCGTCCGCCATCACCTCTTCCAAGGCGCGGACAGATTTTTCGCGCCCAACGAACAAGGGCACAATCATATGCGGGAAAACAACAATGTCACGTAGTGGCAGGACGGGAAAACTATTGGCGAGTGTATTAGTCATTCTTTTTCCTTCACTGGCAGGAACACCATGGCCCCGCTTTGCGGCAGCATCTTGGCATTCCCCTCTTTGGCAAACTTATCTGGGTGTGATTGTGCTTGGTGTCAACCACTGAGCCTGAAAGATGATGCGCTTTGGCGGCGGTTCGGGCAAGTCCACTTTCGATATCAATTCGAACTATTCGCGGGTTTTGTGGACGCATAGCGGGGGCTCGCGTTGGACAAGGACCAAATTACAGCGGATCGATATCTCCCTCGGCGCGAATCCTATGAAACTCGGCAACAAACGCGTCCAGTCGCTGTTCGGAAATGGCGTCGCGCAATCCTTGCATGAGCTGTTGATAATAATGCAAATTGTGCCAGGTCATCAACATAGACGCGATGATTTCTTGCGATTTATAGACGTGGTGCAGATAGGCACGCGAATACCCACGGCACGTCGGGCAGCTGCACCTTTCGTCCAACGGGCGCGGGTCGTCCATATGGCGGGCGTTCTTGATGTTTACCTGACCACGCGGTGTCCAGGCCTGCCCCGTGCGGCCAGAACGCGACGGCAAAACGCAGTCCATCATGTCAACTCCGCGCACCACGGCACCCACGATGTCATCGGGCTTGCCGACCCCCATCAAGTAGCGCGGCTTATCTTGCGGCAGCATTCCGGGCGCGTAATCGAGGACCTGGAACATCGCTTCTTGCCCCTCACCCACCGCAAGCCCGCCAATGGCGTAGCCGTGAAAATCAATCTCGCGCAGTGCAGCCGCTGATTCCTCGCGCAGTTCTTGGGTCACACCGCCTTGTTGAATGCCAAACAGCGCGTAACCCGGCCTTTCGCCAAAGGCATCTTTTGACCGCTGCGCCCACCGCATCGACATCTTCATGCTTTTGGCAACCTCTGCGTCCGTTGCAGGCAATGCGGGACATTCATCGAAGCACATCACAATGTCAGAGCCGAGCAGCCGCTGAATTTCCATGCTACGCTCTGGCGACAGCATATGTTTGGACCCGTCGATATGGCTGGCAAAGCGGACGCCTTCTTCGGTCACTTTACGCAGCGCAGAAAGGCTCATGACCTGAAACCCACCCGAGTCTGTCAGGATCGGGCGGTCCCAGTTCATAAACCGGTGCAAACCGCCCAAATGCGCGATACGTTCCGCAGTCGGGCGCAGCATGAGATGATAGGTATTGCCCAGCAATATATCCGCCCCTGTGGCGCGCACGTTTTCGGGCAGCATCGCCTTGACGGTGGCCGCGGTTCCAACGGGCATAAAGGCGGGCGTGCGGATCTCGCCGCGCGGGGTTGAAATGACACCCGTACGCGCCTTGCCATCGGTCGCCTGTAGCGTAAAGCCAAAAGCCTGTGTCATGATCCCCTCCGCGTTTCGGTTGCTCTTCTGAGCGAATGAAGGCAGAAAGCCAAGTGGGAACTTCTGCAGGCGGGCACGTGGATGATGGACGAACTGGTCGAACTGGCAACACCTGCGGTGAAAAAAGGCAGTGACCGACGTCAAGACATTGTCAACGCCGCCCTTCAATGCTTGCAAAATAAAGGGTACGCCCAGTTGACCGCCCGCAAGGTCGCGGCAGAAGCGGGCATATCACTTGGCAATATCACCTATTATTTCGACAGTATGGATGCGCTTTTGTGTGAGGCCTATGAATTGGCCACAGCGCACCTGTTCCAAGCCAGCCAAATTCCAACAGGCAAGGCGGGCCGTACCCCGATGGAACGTCTTGAGGCGTATCTTTGGGCAGGGTTCTCGCCAGAGGTCCTAACGTCGCCATTGCTCCGATTGCGCGTGGATCTGATGTCAGCCGCGATCGAAAACCCCAAATTGGCCCAAATAGAGCGCGCGCTTTATCAACACCACCGTGAGACGTTAGAAGCCCTGTTAGAAGCGGTTGGTGACAAGTGGAAAGCGGACCGCATTCCGATGGTAGCCGATTTAATCACAGCCACGCTGGACGGTCTTTGGGTCGACTGGCTGCGTCGGGCAGATTCGTCTTCGGTGAAAAATGGCATCGAAGGCTGCCTACATTTCGCGCGAATGCGGTTGGGAACCTAGAGGCCGACGAGCGGACTTACGCGGTTCTGGAAGGGATTTGTTTTTCCAGATAGCGGAAGAACAGAACGATGAACGCTGCAAAAATCATATAAACCACTGCCAACAATAGCAGCGGCTCATAGACAATAAACGTATCCTGCGTTACCCGCTTTGACAGAGAGTAGATATCCACGACTGTGATCGTCGCCACCAAAGGCGTTGATTTCATTTGCAAAACCGTCTCACCACCAATCGTCGGCAAGGCACGGTGAAGTGCTTGAGGCAACCAGATCCGACGGAATATGGTGAAACGCGGCATTCCCATAGCGCGTGCTGCTTCTAGCTGACCACCGGCCACACCTTTGAAAGCGCCGCGCATCACTTCACCCTCATAGCCTGCCACGCTTAGGGTCAAAGAGAGCACAGCATAGGGCCAAGCCTGTCGCAATATCGGCCACAAGGCGCTTTCCCTAATCTCAGGGAATTGCGCAAAAACAGATCCCAAACCGTAGTAGAGCAACCAAAGTTGCAACAGTAAAGGCGTGCCGCGGATCAGCGAGCAAAACATCTGCGCCGGGATTGCCAGATAGCGCGGCCCCGCTGCCTGTGCCAACCCCAAGGGAATGGCGAGCATCATCCCAAGCACCATTGTGACAACTGTCAGCCAAATGGTCCGCCATATCGCCAACGGAATTTTATCAAGATAATCTGGCAGCCATGACCAATTAAGTTTCATGGCACAAAGGACAATTATCGCCATTCCAATGGCAATCATCACGATGCGGTGCGGCTTAAAAAACTCTTTCATATGCTGCCCCCTTCAACAGGGCGTTGGCCGCGACGTGCCCATTTTTCGATGCGCCCAAACAGCACACCAGACACCAGCGAAAGCAGCAAATAAAGGACCCCGGCTGCCATGTAAAACGTCAGGAACGACTTTGTCGTCCCTGCGGCAAGCGAAGTTGCCTTGGTCAATTCGATAAATCCGATCACAGCCAGCAGGGCGGTATCCTTGGTGCAGGTCAGCCACAGGTTAGCCAATCCTGGCACCGCCGCAGAAGTCATCAAAGGCAAGGTGATGCGTTGGGCGATCTTGAATGGCGACATGCCCATCGCCCTGCCCGCCTCAATTTGCCCGGCCGGAACCGAGAGAATCGCACCGCGCAGCACTTCGGTTGAATAGGCCCCCTGAACCACGCCCAAAACAACGATGCCCGCTACGACG